>DASTGW010000240.1:0-4782 GCA_035718705.1 Terriglobales bacterium
AGTCTTCAACATAATGTCTACAACTTCAGCTCGCGTCGAATGCCGGCGCCGATATCACCCAGCTCGTTCACTCTTCGCACCTCGATCCCTTCCTCCACCAGCCACCGCTGCGCCGCTTGTGCCTGGGGGCTCTCTGTAAACTGCGAATCTTCGATTACTGACATTAGTTCGCAACGCCCATCAATCTTCCGTTCCACGGATTTCCGAATATCCCGCCACTTCATCGCGAGGATCGCAGTCTGTTCCAGTCCTGTCACAACCGACGTCGCGTGCATCATGCGGTAATCGCGGTCGGGCCAGTATCCGAAGTCGATCTTCATCCGATCCCCATCGAACGTGTAATCACTGACCGCCATATCTGCTGATAAAAGGCCTGTCGCCAGCAATGGCGCGAACTCTTCCTGCATGCGGCGCCGAATGTACGCACGTCCAAATCGAGCAGTATCTGATGGTTCATCTTCCGATTCAGTGCCAGCCCTTCGCAGCGCCGACAAATATTGCTTTTCCAGCAGCGGCAGTTCCTCCTCGATCGAATCGGTAAGTAACGCTGTCGAAGACAGAAAACCGAAGTGCGCCGGAAAGTCTGCCGGTAGATGCTGCAGGTGCTTCTCAAGATCAGTCACGTCTCTAAGCAATGGCGCCAGGTCATTCAATGCGCCACTGATAGCCTCCACGTCAGCATCCGGATAAACGCAGCCAATCGCCCGCAGACTTTTTGCGAATCGAACTTCCACTCGCGGACTCTCCGGATTCAAATCCCGCAGCACGAATCCTACCGTCACGCGATCTGGACGCAGCGGATTCGGTTCACAGACCAGCAGCTGCAATTCGCACTTGTGCTTCCACTGCTTCATCAGTTCCACCGCCCGGGATCTTTCACAGGAGCGCCACTCACCCAGAGTGCCGGCACGACTTGTTTCTCCTGCTCCTCACGCCAGTTCGGGAACGGCGACCTCGTGCTCTTGCGGAAGTCTTCAATCAGTCGCCGCACGCGCTTCCGCCGTTTGTCGAGTTCCTCAATCAGCATGTTGATGCCATCATCGTCGTGCTCATACCACTCCGGCGGAATATCTTCGGCACACGCGGCAATCTCTTCCGTGCTCATCTCTTCGAGCCGCGACAGCCACGGTTCAAAACTCTCCCATCCCGTCACGCCGATATAGACATCGTTACGCATGAATACACCCCGCAACGGCGAATCCGGGAAACTCCATTCGCCCGCATTGAAGCAATAGCCTTGATCGATGAATGACGCGGTGTACTTCTTCTCGCGCAGCTTCTTCCAGAACGCAGCCTGTCGCCCGTCGGCGTTGCAGGTCCATTTGTCGAGGGCCAGGATCCCGGCAAACGTCTCCAGGTTCCTCACTTGCCCGATCATCGTCTCGGGCAGGTAGTCGAGAACCTGACCGTGCATGGGATCGATCACGTACCTCGAGCCGAACTGCAATCCTGGCTGGCACGGGACCACCTGGCTCGCTAGCTGGAACGTCAGCTCTGGCGAGTGCTCCACCAGCCACCCATCAACCTCGACGATATCCACCATCGGCACCGGCAGCCCCACCCTCTCTGCCAGTTTCGTGGCGAAGAAGTCATTGGCCAGCACGCGCTGATGTTGTGGATTGTTCTGGAACTTGACGACGTAGAAGTGCGAGTCGTCTGCCCGCATCAAATGGCTTTGCGCGCCGCCGCGCATTCGTTTCACATGCTGAACTGCCTGGACCGGCAAAAGGCACCCTCACAAAGTTCGCTGTGGCTGCGAACTTCGAAAGGGCAGAATAGCTAGAGAGCGCCTTCCACCTCTGTGACCGCCGACACAGAACCGATCCGATCAACCCCAATTCGGATCAGTAACTCTTCCGGCCAACTTTATTTTCGTGAATTTGGCAGGACAGTAAGGCCAAATTGCTATTCTGAAAATATAAGGTGGTGAATGCGCACAAAAAAGGCCCCGCACCTGAGGTCTTTGACAACCAAATAACGCGGAACCGGCTTCTACCGAGAACCGACAACCGATGACGAACACCTCGGCTTTCAGCTGTCCACCATCCACTTAACTTCTTTGTTTTGTTGGTCTGTGAAATAAGTCCTTTGGAATCATGGTCCAGGGGGGAGGGGGTAGCGTCTGTCGCGCAAAGTCCTTGGAATCAACATTTTGATCCTCGACTCCCGCTAGTACTGCTTACTGACTACTGCCGACCGAAGTGTTCCCAACCCCGGGCACTCAACGTCTTCCTATTGCCCTTCTCGTCGGAGAGCCACATCCCGGACCTTTTCACGATTTCTCCGATCTCGGTAACTGCCACTCCTGCGAGTTCTTTTGGAATCCGTTTTGAGGACGTAAAGAGTAGCTCATAGTCGTCGCCGCCATATAGAGCATCGTCAAGCGTCGCATTGTCGGCGATCGGGATCGTCGAAGATTGAAGGACGGCACCAACTCCGCTCTCCTCGCAGAGGTGCGACAGATCTGTCGACAGCCCGTCGCTGATGTCGATCATCGACGACGCCAACGCTCGAAGCCTCTGTCCGGCCTTCAGCCTTGGTTGCGGTGCGAAGTAGTGGGGAACCGACTCAGGTCTGATCTTCTCCCCGGCATACATCCGCCGCACCGTTGCGCCGCCCGAACCAACCAGCCCGGTGACATAGATTCGATCGCCCACCCGCGCGCCCGATCTCAGAACAGCCTTCCCACGCGGCACAGAGCCCATCACCATGATGTCCGCCAGCACCCCTGACGGCGACTGTGCCGTGTCACCCCCGGCGAGCGAAACGCCGTGGTGATGCGCCAGCCTCAGCAGACCTCGATAGAATCCATCCACCCATTTCTGCGGCAAGTCGGCGGGCAGCGCCAAGGACAGGAAACAAGCCATCGGCTGGCCGCCCATGGCAGCTATATCGCTCAGCCCCCGAGTCAGGCAGCGGTGGCCCACGACCTCTGGCGAGTGCCATTCCCGGCGGAAATGGACCCCTTCCAGGCTGAAGTCGGTCGTCACGAGCAGCTCTTGTCCGGCGGGAAGCCGCAAAACGGCGCAGTCGTCACCAATCCCTGTGACTAACGTCCTTCGGCTCGGTACCGACCTTCGTGCGAGACTGCGCACGTGTTCGATGAGCCTTCTTTCCGGCTTCGGCACGCATCAACTATACAGTCGGAAATGCCAGCCCGACGCAGGATTCGCCGCGGGTAACCGCCCCGAATACCGGGAGGACAAGCCGGAAAGAGTTCCAAAGGTCCAAAGACCGTATTGGGCCAAGGTTTTTCCTTAAAAGTGAAGCAAGTTGACACTCTTTTAAAGCCTCTGCTAGCCTTTGACTTCCTAAGTACCTTAGTACTGTAGAGGCAGGTTACTGGAAGTAGCCTCACGTTTCGGCGCCACGAAACGTGAAACGCGCCAAGGGAACACAAGGCCAACCAGCCGCCGGCGCGGAACGGACCCGATTTCTCGTCGTAGGGTCACGAATAATCATCGAGGTTTTGTATTGCGTAAGCAGTTCTACATCCTGTTTGTCGCACGCGACGCCGAAGGCGAGCTGCGCAAGATTCCGATTCCACTCCATTACCTGTACGTGTTTATGGTGGGAGCGCTGATCGGAATGCTGAGCATCACCGGCATGGCCGGATCCTATGGCCGCATGCTGGCGAAGGTGATGCGTTTCAATCAGTTGCGTTCCGAGAAAGAAGCCCTTAAGACCCGCTATACCCAACTCGAGCAGGTCGCAAAAGAGAAAGACATCCAAGTCGCCTCGCTGGGCACTCTCGCGAGCGAAGTTTCCAGCTTGTACGGCCTTAAATCAGACACACTTCTAAAAGACGAACCCACCGAGCCAGATTCCTCGATTCAGCTTTCCATGGAACAGTTGAGCGCGCTTCGTCAGTCGGCGATGAGCGGTGCGACGACCATCGGAATCGGCGGCGGTTTGAGCCGAGCCGCTACTCTCACAGACTGGCTCCGCATGGCCGAAGCTCCGACTCTCTGGCCAGTTGTAGGCCGGATCACCGGATCGTTCGGCGAACGCATCGACCCGTTCAACGGGGAAGGCGCGTTCCACCGCGGCGTGGACATCTCCACCGGTTTCGGAACCCGCATTCTCGCACCGGCCGATGGCGTAGTGGTCTTCGTTGGCGAAATGAATGGCTATGGCCGTCTCGTCGAAGTTGATCACGGGCACGGAATCATCACCCGTTACGGCCACATGTCAGCGTTTGCGGTTGCCGACGGTCAACACATTTCGCGTGGTCAGACTATCGGCTACGTCGGCCTGAGCGGTCGCAGCACGGGTCCGCATCTCCACTACGAAGTGTGGGTGCACAACACGCCGGTGAATCCTTACAAGTTCCTGCGAATCTCGCCAAGCTCAACCATGATGGGAAGCTAAAGTATTCAGCAATCAAAAAGCGCGGACAATGTCCGCGCTTTTGCTTTTGCAATTGTCCCTTAGTCCAACCCGTAACGCTTGCGTTTTTCCAGCAGCGTCTTGCGGCTGATGCCCAGGATCTTTGCTGCCAGCGTCTTCTTCCCGCGCGTATGCTCCAGCACTTCGGCGATATAGGCTCGCTCCATCTCCTCCAGCGAGAGCTTGTGCTTGATGGCCCCGGCGGCACATTCACGGATCGCCTGCGGCAAGTCGATCAGGTTGACCTCTGTCGCCGCCACGCTGAGAACGGCCTTCTCGATCACGTTGCGCAACTCGCGGACGTTCCCCGGCCACGAGTAGCCTTCCAGAGCCGCCACAACGGCGGGTCCAAATGTCATCCGCGGACGACGATGAAGATCCGTGTAGCGATCC
>DASTGW010000241.1:0-3248 GCA_035718705.1 Terriglobales bacterium
GTCGGGCGGCCATCGATGGCGGCGTTCCGGTCGCGTTGAGTTTGCCGATCCGCAACGTTCATCGCAGTGTCGGAACGATGCTGAGTGGCGAAGTGTCTCGGCGGCATGGAGCGAGCGGACTGGCAGATGACACCATCAGTCTGAGCTTCCAGGGATCGGCAGGGCAGAGCTTCGGAGCTTTCCTTGCGCGAGGAATAACTTTGTCGCTGGAGGGCGAGGCGAACGACTACGTGGGTAAAGGGCTTTCCGGAGGAAGGATCGTTGTCTGCCCGGCAGCGAAGTCTGCGTTTGAGGCCGATAAGAACATCATCGTGGGCAACGTGGTGCTGTACGGGGCAACGAGCGGAGAGGCGTACTTCCGTGGCGTGGCGGGGGAGAGGTTCGCGGTTCGAAATTCAGGGGCAACCGCGGTTGTGGAAGGTGTGGGCGATCACGGCTGCGAATACATGACCAATGGCTTGGTGGTCGTGCTTGGCAAATGCGGGCGCAACTTCGCCGCCGGTATGAGTGGCGGCATCGCATACGCTTTCGATGAGGCCGCCGATTTCTCGCGAAAGCGTTGCAACTTGGCGTCCGTCGATCTGGAGCCAGTCTCCGAGCAAGAAGATATCCAGATGCTTTGCGCGCTGATTGCGAAGCATGCGGCGCTTACTGGAAGCGAGAAGGCGAAGAGAATCATCGAGCGTTGGGATGATTCATTGCGCAAGTTTGTAAAGGTGTTCCCCAAGGAGTACCGACGAGTGCTCGAGGCTCGAACTTCGCAACCCACGCCGGCGTTTGTTCGTGTAATTCCGCCATCAGCTTCGGTTTCGGGGGTGCAACTTGGGTAAGCCGACAGGATTCATGGAGCATTCGCGGGAGGTTCCACAGCGGCGTCCGGTGCTGGAGCGGGTGAACGACTGGTTCGAGATCTACCAGGACTTCCCGCAAGCGCGGCTGCAGACGCAAGCGTCGCGCTGCATGGATTGCGGTGTGCCGTTTTGCCATTCGGCATGTCCGGTGAGCAACGTGATCCCCGACTGGAACGAGATGGTGTATCGCGGGCGGTGGCAGGAAGCGTTGAGGCGTCTGCACGCCACGAACAATTTTCCGGAGTTCACGGGACGAGTGTGTCCGGCGCCGTGCGAAGCGTCGTGCGTGTTGGGCATCAATCAGCCCGCGGTGACGATTAAGAATGTAGAACGTGAGATTGTGGAGCACGGATTCCGTGAAGGATGGATTCAACCGCAACCGCCGCTGGAAGAATCAGGAAAGCGCGTTGCGGTAGTTGGGTCGGGGCCATCGGGACTGGCGGCCGCGCAGCAGTTGCGGCGAGCGGGGCATCGGGTGACGGTCTTCGAAAAGGCAGATCGAGCTGGTGGTCTGCTGCGATACGGAATTCCCAACTTCAAACTGGAAAAGCATGTGCTTGATCGACGACTGCAGCAGATGGTGGCCGAAGGCGTTGACTTTGTCACCAACGCGCATGTGGGCGTGAATGTAGCCGTCAAGGAACTGCGGCGCGAGTTCGACGCGATCCTACTTGCTGGCGGGGCGGAGCAACCGCGGGATCTACGCGTGCCAGGACGAGAGCTTAATGGGGTTCACTTCGCGATGGAATTTCTGCCGCAACAAAACCGGCGTAACTCGGGCGATCAACTCGATCCGAAGCTGGACATACTCGCCACCGGCAAACACGTGGTAATTATCGGTGGAGGCGATACCGGGGCAGATTGTCTCGGAACGAGTCTGCGCCAGAAGGCGAAGTCGGTAACGCAATTCGAGATCATGCCCAAGCCACCGGAGCAGCGAGCTGAGTCGACTCCATGGCCGTTGTGGCCGATGCAGTTGCGGACTGAGAGTTCACATGAAGAGGGCGGGCGTCGCGACTGGAGCGTGGGGACGGTGAAGTTTTCCGGCGAGAACGGCAGCGTTAGCCATCTGCACGGGGTAAGAGTTGCGGGGCCGCCGAAGTTCGAGCCTATTTCGGGCACGGAGTTCACGATTCCAGCCGAACTCGTGCTGATCGCCATGGGATTCACGGGACCAGTACGCTCCGGGATGATCGAACAGCTGGGAGTGGCGCTCGATGATCGCGGGAATGTTCGATCTAACGAGCAATACGAGACTTCCGTGCCGGGCGTATTCGCGGCGGGCGACATGAGGCGCGGGCAGTCGCTAGTGGTGTGGGCGATCTCGGAGGGACGCAAGGCGGCAGCGTCGATCAATGCTCATTTGGAGGAACGAGTCACAAGGCACAATCGGCAGATTGTTCCGGCGGCGCGGTCTGTCACGAACCTTCAGGCACATCCCTAGCGACTGCAGCAAACCGGGCATCAGAGGCGGAGTCTTGAAAAGATGAGGTATCATGCAAGGCCATTCTCGGCGATCGGGAAAAGTTGCCAGGCATGGACTGATGACACCTCTGAAATGGCTAGCGGCACTGCTCGTCTTCTTGAGTACTGCGCTTTGGTCGCAAGCACAAACGCAATCGTTACCTGATTATTCCGTCCGCAGTACTACACGCGTGGTGCTCATGGATGCGATCGTGACGGATGGGAAGGGGCAGCCCGTCACCGGTTTGGCAGCGAATGATTTCTCGGTTCTCGAGGATGGCAAGCCGCAGAAGATTTCCTTCTTCTCCTATGAAAGTCTAGCGAAGCGAGAGAATGTTGCTCAGCCTCCGAGGCTGCGTCCGGACGTGTTTACCAACCGGCCGGAATACAACAGTGCTGCTGGACCAATCACCGTCATCCTTCTTGACGGCCTAAACACGCCTACCAACCAGCAGATCTATGCGCGGCAGCAGATCCTGAAATACCTGGCGACGATGAAGCTGTCGTCAACGGGGACAGCGATTCTCGCACTGGGAAATGACCTCACGGTGCTGCAGAATTTCACGACCAGTCCCGAACTCCTCGAAGCGGCAGTGAAGAGCTATGTGCGAGGTCGTACGGCCAACGACATCGAAGCGCCGAACATTGAGATTCCAGTGACGATGGGGCCGGGTGGTGGCGGAGCTCCGGCCGGAGCGAACGTGAGCATAGGGCCGGCTGGAACAGGCGATGTGGCAAGCGCGATTGCGTCGCAAACGAACGTAACGAACTCTTTCGCCATGCTGGCGGAATCCTTGAAGCGATTCGATAAGGGCGTGCAGGTCAACGATCAGGACCTGCGCATTCGAAACACGCTGAGTGCGCTGCGAACGATTGCCAAGGCGGTGCAGGGCTATCCGGGAAGGAAGTCGCTGCTGTGGTTTTCCGCGGGAT
>DASTGW010000242.1:0-3832 GCA_035718705.1 Terriglobales bacterium
CGCGAATGGATGGTGACTCACCAGCGCGAGATGGGCAAACTCGGCGGCGTGATTATGGAAGGCCGCGACATCGGCACGAAAGTTTTCCCCGATGCCGACGTGAAAATCTTCCTCGACGCCAAGCCGGAAGTGCGGGCCGATCGTCGGGTAAAGCAAGTTGATGCCGTCAACGATCCCACCAAGGCGCAGCAGATCGCCCAACAGATGATCCAACGCGATCAGCGCGATACCACTCGCAAAGAGTCGCCGCTGGTCGCCGCCGAAGACGCCATCATTATCGACTCCTCCTACCTCGGCATTGATGCTGTCATTCACAAGATCGAAGACATCGTGCAGAAGAGACTCGACCGCCTGTCGGCCGGTGCCACCCAATAATCAGGAGCAGGAATGAGCAGCGTGAAAGAACCTACCGCCGTGCTGATGTTGGGCAAGCCCGTCGCCGACGAAATCAATGCGCGCCTCGAAGCGGCAGTGCCAAAGTTCGTCGAGAAGCATAAGATCACGCCGACGCTCGCCATCGTGCAGGTGGGCCATAACGCCGCCTCTGAACGGTACATCAAGAAGAAGATTGAGGCTTGCGCCAAGCTGCACATGAAGGCCGAACTCAAGCTCTTCCCGGAAGAAATCTCGGCCGACGATCTGAAGGGCGAAGTCCGCAAACTGAGCGACAGCCCCGACTTTCACGGCGTGCTGGTGCAACTTCCCCTGCCGCGCGAAATCGAAGAGCATTACACCGCCGGCACGAACAAGTTCGACATCTTCGACGCCATTGCACCGGAGAAAGACGTGGACGGCGTCGGCCACGACGCCATCGCCTCTCTCTATCGCGCGCAGCCTGAGCGCATGATCATGCTGCCCGGCACCGCGCTTGCCGTTCGTCGCATCATGGCTTTTTACAAGATCAAGACAGAAGGCAAATCCGCCGTCATCATCGGACGCAATGACATCACCGCCAAACCCATGATGCTCATGCTCGGCGGACGCATGTGTAACGCCGCCGCCATCTGGATTCATCGTCACGTTAAGTCCGACGATCAACGCCGACTGATTAAGGAAGCCGACATCATCATCACGGCCGTCGGCATTGCGAGCTACCGGATCACCAAAGAGATGGTCAAGCCCGGCGTCGTTGTCTTCGACGTTGCCACTCGCGTGGACGAACATGGGAAGCTTCATGGAGACGCCACCCACGACGTACAGGAAGTCGCCTCGGCAATCACGCCCGTGCCACGTGGCGTTGGCCCGGTAACCGTGGCTGCTCTCACCGAAAATCTCTTCCGCGCGGCCCAGTTCGCAGCCGGAGTCGGGAAGCCCGGATATAAGTTTTAACTTTCCCTTCGGTCGGTCTCACGATAACGTTTGTCGAAAATCTTGTTCGGGGTCTGCCCGATGTCATCCGTTTCCTTAAAAAAAAGCCTCCTATACGAACGATACTTTCACTGGCGCGCCGGTGAAATCACGCGACTCGAGGCCTTTAGCGATGCCGACCTCGCCTTCGCCGTCACCTTGCTCGTAGTCTCCCTCGAAGTCCCTAAGACCTTCGACGAACTCGCCCTGGTCATGAAGGGCTTCGTTGCCTTTGCGATCTGTTTCGCTGCCCTGGCGTTGGTGTGGAAGGAACACACTGTATTCTTTCGTCGCTACGGCCTCCAGACTCCGTTCGTCGTCTTCCTGAATTGCGTATTGCTGTTCCTCATCCTCTTTTATGTTTACCCGTTGAAGTTCCTTTTCTCTTTCCTGGTCGGCGAGATCACTCATGGCAAACTTGCGTCAACTCATGGCGAACAACCCGCTCTGCTGCAGTCGCAAGTCCCCTCGCTGATGACCATGTACGGCCTTGGGCTCGCCGCCGTCTACCTGGTCTTCGTGCTGCTTTACGTCTACGCTTACCGCCGCCGTGATGCGCTCGAACTGAACGAAGTTGAAATCTACATGACGAAGCACAGCATCGTTGATCACGGGTTCATCATGTCCATAGGGCTGCTGTCCACGATTTTGGCGTTTATACTCCCCGTCCGCATCTCGGGACTGTCCGGCATGATCTACTGGTTCATACCGATTTACTTCAGCATTAACGGCTCCATTATGGGCAGCCGGACCCGAAGCCTCGGAGAATCCTTGGAAAGGCGAGCTGCCGTCGATACCGCAACGGACTAACTCTCTCCCGAGTTACAACTTCTTCGAAGACCGTCGCATCTGAATTAAGGTTTATCAGGTCGGAGTTCTTTGTCCTCTTTCCTGCAGGACCTTTAATGCAAAAGGCGCTATCGGGCACTTCTCCATCAGCCATCCAGGCTGATGTGGCACTCGAATTATTGCGGGCCGAGAACCGCATTCTCGAGTTGCTTGCACGCGGCGCGCCGTTGTCGGATATCCTTGACGCACTCGCCCTCACCGCAGAAGCCTTCATCGGAGAAAACTCCAGGAGTGCCATCCTGCTGCTCGACCAACCGACCGGACGCTTGCTGCACGGTGCAGCTCCGAACCTGCCAGCTTCTTACAATGAGGCCATCCACGGTCTCCAGATCGGCCCCAACGTGGGCACTTGCGGCCGTGCCGCCTTTCTTAACGACATCGTTATCACCACCGACATCAGCAACGATCCGCGCTGGGAGCAGTACAAACATCTGGCGCTCGCGAACGGACTTCGCTCCGCTTGGTCCACCCCCATCTCTTCTTCCGGCGGCGAAGTCCTGGGCACCTTCGGCGTCTATTATGACGAACTGGTCACGCCGTCCGACTACGCGCGCGATCTCGTGCAGTTGTTGTCCCGTACGGCCGCCCTCGCCATCGAACGCAAGCGCGCTGAACGCGAGAATGCAGTGTTCCAACAGCAGATTGAGGCGCTCTATCGGACCGGCCTGTCCCTCTCCTCCGAACGCGAACTGCAGAAGGTAGTCCAAGCTGCCACCGATGCGGCCCGCGAACTTTGTGGAGCGGAATTCGGGGCCTTCTTCTATAACGTCATCGACCACAAGGGTGAGTCCTACATGCTGTACACCCTTTCCGGCGTGGAGAAAGAGAAGTTCAGCAGCTTCCCCATGCCGCGCAACACAGAGGTTTTTGCACCGACCTTTCGCGGCGAGGGAGTCGTTCGCTCGGGAAACATCTGCAAGGATCCCCGGTACGGCAAGAACGCTCCGCGAAAAGGCATGCCAGAAGGCCATATTCCCGTCGTAAGTTATCTCGCGGTGCCCGTGATCTCCCGCACCGGGTCTGTTCTTGGCGGCCTCTTTTTCGGACATTCGCAGCCTGACGTCTTCACGGCTAACTCGGAACGCTTGATCACCAGTGTTGCAGCGCAGGCCGCCATTGCCCTCGACAACGCTCATCTCCACGAGAACTTGACCAAACAGTTGAAGCTCGCCGAAGAAGTTCAACAGCGACTGAGCATCGCCCAGCGCACCGCTCGTTTGGCAACTTGGGAATGGGACCTCGAAACTAGCGAAGTGAAATTCACGCCGGGGAGTGCGGAGATCTACGGTCTGCCACTCGAGCAGATGCGCACTCTCGACGACTGGTTGAAACAGGTCCACCCCGATGATCGTGACGAAGTTTCCAAACGTATCGAAGCCGTGCGTAACCGCGGTGAGGAGTATGGAGCAGAGTATCGGGTCTTCCGTGACGGAACTGTTCACTGGGTACTATCTCGGGGACATGTCACCCGTGAGCCTGAAACCGGGCAGCCATTAACGATTGTCGGCCTCAGTATGGACATTACCGAGCGCAAGAAGTCGGAAGAAGCGCTCCGTCAGTCCGAGAAACTCGCTGCCACCGGTCGCCTGGCGGCCACCATCGCGCACGAGATCAACAATCCGCTTGAGGCCGTCAC
>DASTGW010000243.1:0-7136 GCA_035718705.1 Terriglobales bacterium
AACTCCGCGTACGGCCCGGTGAAGAATCCGCGCGACACCTCTCGTGTTCCCGGCGGGTCGTCCGGCGGATCGGCCGCGGTCATAGCCGCCAACCTCGCCGTCGCCGCTCTTGGCTCCGACACCGGCGGCTCCATCCGGCAACCTGCTGCTTACTGCGGCGTCGTCGGACTGCTTCCCACCTACGGCCGCGTCTCGCGCTACGGCCTCATCGCCTTCGCCTCTTCGCTCGACCACATCGGCCCGATCACGAAGACAGTCAAAGATTCCGCCATCCTGCTCCAGCACATCGCCGGGCACGACGACATGGACTCGACCTCCGCCGCCGTCCCCGTCCCCAATTACGAAGAAGAAATCGGCAAACCGGTTAAGGGCCTACGCATCGGCGTTCCGAAGGAATACTTCGGCGAAGGACTCGATCCCGAAATCCGCAGCGCCATCGAGCAGGCAATTCAGACACTCGCCAAAGCCGGTTGCGAAGTCGTTCCAGTCTCGCTCCCGCACACCGACTACGCGATTCCCTGCTACTACATCATCGCCCCCGCCGAAGCCTCAGCAAACCTCGCGCGCTTCGACGGCGTTCGCTACGGCCACCGCGCACCTGACGCGAAGTCGCTCTCCGACATGTATCGCCGCACGCGCGACCAGGGCTTCGGCCCCGAAGTGAAGCGCCGCATCATGCTCGGCACTTACGCGCTCAGCGCCGGATACTACGACGCCTACTATCGCAAAGCTCAGCAGGTCCGCACGCTGCTCACGCGCGACTTCGAACAAGCCTTCACCAAGGTTGACGCCATCGTCTGCCCCACTACGCCCACCACTGCCTTCAAACTCGGCGAGAAGACCGACGACCCCGTCTCCATGTATCTCAACGACATCTACACCGTCACCGCCGACCTCGTCGGCATCCCCGGAATCTCCGTCCCCTGCGGCACTTCAAAAGACGGCCTCCCCATCGGCCTGCAGATACTCGGCAGGCATTTTGACGAAGCCACCGTCCTACGCCTCGCCCACGCCTACGAACACTCGCGTTAACTCGCGAGCATCTCACGTAAACATTGCACCGCTGCCGGTACAACTTACCCGCGGCAATCCACAGCCAAGGGTAAGTTGCTGAATTTCTTCACCCAATTGCGGCCTCAAGATTGCGGAGAACAGAAGCGGAGGCACTGATGAACCGGGTTACCCTTTCGGCTCTGGTACTAGCACTTACGTTTGGCAGCTCGACCGCAGCTCTCGCCAAGGATCATGATCACGATCGCGACCGTCATGAGCGGCGCGAACGCATCGAGCGGCGCGAGCACTTCCGAGAACACAATCGCTTCGAGCGCGAGCATCGGGAGCACGAACGCAACCGGTTCCAGCGTGAACGTCGCGAGCGCGAGGTCATGCATCGGTATGATCGCGAGCATCATCGCCCCACCAGCAACCTGCGCGAGCACCCTCGCGCCGGCTGGGAGCAGGGACACAAGACCGGCTGGCATAACGCCAGCGTTCCCCCGCGAAATTCCGGAAGCCGCCACTACGAACGTCCCGGACATCCTGTCACCGCAGTCGCCCCCATTCGCCCCACGCGCGACCCCGCCCAAAACGACGTCAGCATGAACGCGCGCAGAGGACCGGTAGTGCGGTAAGCGGTGCTCCGCGCATCTAGAACTTATCGGAGGTCTCAGATGAAACGAACTTATCTTTGGATTTTCGCCTTGGCACTTGCTCTTTCAACATCTTCCTTTGCCGATCAAGGAAACGGTCACGGCAATGGCAACGGACACGGCAAGGGCAATCCACATAAGGCGCAGCGCGACGACGATCATGATCGCGACGACCACGGTCGTTGGGAAACGCGCAGCGGATGGGAGTACCGCACCTACGAACGCGGCCAGACGCCTCCCGGATGGAGCAAGGGCAAAAAGACCGGATGGGGCAATTGCAACCTGCCTCCCGGACAAGCCAAGAAATACGGCTGCAATCAATATCGCTACCAGGGCCGCGACTACTACTGGTATCGCGACGATGGAGGCCGCCTCATCATTCGCCGCCCGATCGTTCACGTGCATGCCGACATCGGCTTCTAACTCCCCCTGGAGTCAGGCACTCTGCCTGACTCCTTCTTCTCTCTCCACCAACTCACCTGCCGAAGGTTGTCCCGCTTACTGTCATTCCTCGGCCAGCACCTGCTCGGTCCACCGCCTCTAACCAGGAACAGTCCCGAATCTTAGGAGCAGGTGAAAAATGAGAGTGAGAGTTCTTTGGACACTTGTCTTTACGTTTGCGCTGTCATGCACGATGGCTCTTGCGCAGGATCGCGACCATGATCGTGACGACCAGGACCATGACCGTGATCAGGCCCGCGCCGAACAACGCGCTGAGCGGGCCGAGCATTGGCGTAATCGCAACGGGTGGGAATATAACCAGTACGATCGCGACCGTCGTCCCATGGGTTGGAACCAGGGCAACGTAACCGATTCGCGCAATTGCCTCGATCGCGACGGCGACCGCCGGGTCCAGTGCTACACCTATCAGTATCAGGGTCAACCCTATTACTACTATCAGGACAATAACGGACGCATGTACGTTCGTCGTCACCACCACAACGACCGTGATCATGACCGCGATGATCGCAACCGCGATCACGATAAGGATCGGGACCACGATCACGACAACGATCGTCACTAAGACGGTTGCAGGTCTCTCGTCTCAGCGAGGGACCTGCATCGGATCTTTGTTTTGCTGGAAGCAATAATCCAGCAGTGCCGGTCCAAATTTTTGCCGGGCCTCTGGCGAAAGCTCCGATTCCTTCACTTCGCGGAATTCGAACTTGATCCCGCCTTTCGCGTCAGCTGCTCCCAACAGGTAGCCGTACACTCCCGTCTTCGCTTGGTCCGCCTCGCTCACTGTGGGCGGCATGTTGTAACGGAAGGCTCCTGCTGTTCCTACGATCCAGCCCGGAATCACCGTTTTCTTTGTGCGGTTCGCTTCCGTGTTGAAAACGTTCGCGACAAAGAAATGCGAGTGACTGGCCAGCGCATACACCGGCTTCTTTGTCTTCTCCCGGAATGCGAGCAGCTGTGCATAAACTTTTCGCCCGCTCTCCGCTCCTTGCGGCCAGTCGTTCATGCTATGCCCTGGTGTCAGGCTGTCGGGTAGCACGGCGTGCATTCCCACCACTACCGAATGTACGTCTTTGTTCGTTTCCGCTCTCGCCAATACCTGCGTGAACCACGCCATCTGCATCGCGTCGAACTGGTCCGGCGTTGCATTGTCCAGATAGATGAAATCCACCCCGCCCTGAATCCAGTGGAAGTAGGTCTTCACCCGGTGATCTTTCGGATCGTCCTTCAGCCTCTGCGCCTGCAAGGTCGGAGAGTTCAACCAATCGGCAAACTGACCGATGAAGTCGGCACGAGTCTTTCCCAGGTATGTCTCGTGATTGCCAATGCCCAAATAAAACGGCATCGTGCCAAAGGCACTAATCTCGTTCTCGATGAAGTCAGGCCACGCCGCATTCGCATATTCGCTGATCGTCATATGCGGCTGCCCCGCACGCATCCCCATGTCCTGATCGATGTCGTACATCGCGCGCAGATCGCCCAGGTGCCAGTAGAACTGCGCGCCCTGACTGTGTGCGTCAGCAGCGATCAGCGGCATGATCACGTCACCGCAATTACGAGAATCACCCGATACCGCAAATTTCAGTTGTGCGTATGAAAAGGAAGAGGCTGCCAGTAGCAATATCGAGATAAGTGCGTTGCGCATCGCTCACCACTAAACAACAGAGCCGCAACCAACGTCAACGTTCGAGACGTTTGTAGTACTGTTCGCCCGCGCATCCGCGGCACAGTACCTCGCCACCCCTGCGAACTTCCCGGTTGAAGTTGATACCCTCACCGCACCTCGCGCAAACGATGCGTTCTCCTTTGAACCCGGGCATGTCCTCCGGAAGTAACGTCACCTCCACCCATTGCACGTCGAACAGATCAGACTCCGGCATCTCGCGATAAGCAGCCATCTGCTGCTGGTTCTTGTGCTCAATCTCCGGATGCAGTTCTTTCGCCTTCTGCTTGGACGACTCCTTCGCCGCAACCCGCACCGCGCGGCCGGTCTCGACGTCCACAAACGTTGCCGCCATCTTGCCCCAGTCGCGAAATTTCAGCGCACGCTTTCCCAGTCGGCATCCGGTCACCACGCCGATCGCGTCCGTCGCGCAGCGATCGATTTCGACAAACGTCACCAGCCGCTTGCGATCTTTGCCGCGCGGATCCTCGATCCCGAGTTTCTCCAGCCCGAGCATCGCCATTCGCACCCCAAGCACCTGCCCGGCACAAAGATGCCCGTGCGCCACTTCCGCTTCCTTCAATAACTCATTCAGACTCTGCATCCGCAAATCACCGTATTAATTCACAAATCACCAATCCCAACTCACCAATTACAACTTACTCCTCCTCATCCCCACCGGTCGGCATCGCATCCACCGCGCGCCCGAATACCTGGAACGTCTGTTTCTGCCCCCCGGTCGGTTCGAAGGTCACGCGGATCGGATCCCGTTCCCAGTGCGGCGCGGCGCATTCTGACTCAGGAACATTCTGGTTCTTCGCCTCACTGAGTCGCTGATTCAGAATCGGCTTCTTCCTCCCAATCTGCGCGACGACTGCATAGACCTTGCTCGCGTCGTCCGATAATCCGCAGTAAGCCACATAATCGCGAAACCAGCTCGTGCTCGAGTAGAAAGGATCGAATTCCGGCAGATTCAATTGCGTGATGCGCGTGGTGGTCCGATCCACCAGCAGCCACGCGCCGCGTTGCCAGCGCCACCGATGCTCTTTCGGCTTCGGATCATCTGGCAGCCAGTCGTTCACACGATACGCCTTCCGCACCACGAAGAACCTGTCCGTCACGTCGTGCGTATCCCCGGTCGTGAACTCTTTGATCTTTCCGTCCACCAGCAGCGGACGGATCTTGATCTCCATCGACTTGTCTTCGTTCGGCCCCAGGAAGAATGGCACCTTCGACCACGCACCCAATGTCAGGACCTTCGGCTTTCCCGCCGCGAATCCCGCCACACTCAAAATGAGAGAAAAAGTGCAAACAATTGCGACCCGTAACAACTTCATTGCACAAGGCTACGACGCAATCTGTACCCTCGCAACTCGCGCTCGATTTCCAGACAACCAAAATTCCTGAACCCCATTCCCATCACCGGAATGGATGCAATAACGCTTCCACGGCGGAAGTCTGCCCGGATCCTCGTCGTCGACGACAACCGGGAGAACGCCATTCTCACGCGCGAACTTCTTCATACCGATGGCTATGAAGTAGTCATCGCTGAGAATGCCTCCCGCGCCGAAGCCTGCATTCACCAGGACCATCCTGACCTCATCCTTCTCGACGTCGTCATGCCCGGCAAATCCGGTATCGATCTCTGCCGTGAATTGAAATCGCACTCAGACACGCGGCTTATTCCGATTGTCATGGTCACCGGACTTACCGATCGCGACGACAAGATCCGCGCCATCGACGCCGGTGCCGACGATTTCCTCAACAAGCCGATTTTCCCGGAAGAACTCTTCGCTCGCGTTAAATCCTTACTGCGCCTGAAGGAGTTCACCGACGAACTGGAAAGCGCCGAAGGCGTGCTCTGCACCCTCGGCCTCAGCGTGGAGTCCCGTGACCCCTACACCGCCGGCCATTGCGAACGCCTTGCCGGATACGCCGAAGAACTCGGTCGCTATGTCGGACTGGAAGAAGACCTGCTTGTCGCCCTGCGCCGCGGCGGCTACCTTCATGACATCGGCAAAATCACTGTTCCTGACGAAATCCTGAAAAAAGGCTCAAATCTCACGCCCTCCCAGTGGGAGATCATGCGGCAGCACCCGGTCACCGGTGAGAATATCTGTAAACCGCTGAAATCGCTCAAAGACGTGCTCCCCATCATTCGCCATCACCACGAACACTGGGATGGCAGCGGCTACCCCGATGGTCTCTCCGGCGAGGAAATTCCGCTCCTGGCACGCATTCTGCAGGTAGTTGATATCTACGATGCCCTCCGCACCGCCCGTCCATACAAACCAGCCCTGACCCACGAAGACGCCTTCCGCACGATGCAGAATGAGGCCAGGACGGGTCTCTGGGATCGGAATCTCGTTACTGGGTTCTTCGATCTCCTCCGCGAACGCCGGGCCGCCTAATGTGACGCCAACCTTAGTTTTTCTTTCCTCCCGAAGAAACTACGTTCAATCACCATCCAACAAGTACAATCCAGAGTGCGTCTAAGCTGCTGATGGATCCTTTGACTTACAGCATTGTCATCCCGGCCTATAACGAAAGCGAGCGCATCACCGCCTCGCTCGATAAGATTTTGGCCTTCATCACCGATCAGCACTGGCAGGCGGAGATCGTCGTCGTCAACGACGGTTCGCGCGACAACACCTCGCAGATCGTCCGCGAATATGCCAAGCATCACCCCGCGGTGAAGTTGATCGAAAACCCCGGCAACCGCGGCAAGGGTTACACCGTCCGCAACGGCATGATGCACGCCCACGGCGACGTCCTGCTCTTCACTGACGCTGATCTCTCGTCGCCAATCACCGAAGCTCCCAAGTTGCTTGCCGCTCTTGAGAATGGCGCCGACATTTCTTTCGGCTCACGCTGGCTGCAGGCTGAGCTTCAGACCGAACGCCAGCCCTTCCACCGCCAGGTCTTCGGACGCATCTTCAACCTGCTGCTTTGGATCATCCTTGGTCTGAACTACAAGGACACGCAGTGCGGATTCAAGGCCTTCACCCGCAAAGCCGCGCAGGTGGTGTTCCCCAAGCAGCGCATTGAGCGCTGGGGCTTCGACCCTGAACTGCTTTACCTGGCGAGGCGGGCGAACTTAAAGGTTAAGGAAGTTCCTGTCGAATGGGCGCACGACGACCGTTCCAAAATCAATCCCGTTACCGACGGCTTCAAGATGTTTGTGGAGTTACTCAAGATCCGCTGGGCTGGTGTGACCGGAAAGTACGATCGCGGCGCACCCGCGTACGCCGCGACAAAGACAACGGGAATCTCCAAGTAGTTTACGAGGCGGCCGCCCGGCGCAGGAACCTGGGCGGCTCCACGATCGGTACGGTTACGATTCCGCGATCTCGGTCGTTAATGAT
>DASTGW010000244.1:0-3085 GCA_035718705.1 Terriglobales bacterium
GCGGGAGATCCAGCGCCGTGGCAGCCGAGATACCGAGCACGTCGATGTGGAATTTGGCGATGAGTTCGACCAGGCTGGCGCTGGGGGTGTTGGCGCCGGTGAAGTAAACCTTCCACCCGTTGGACTCGAGTAGCTCCGACAGCATGCGCACGCCGATCGAGTGTTGCGCTCCGGCGACGCAGGTGCCGAGGAAGAAATGTGGTCCGCGGGGTATTTCTTCGCGATCGCGCGCGAGTTCGCCCATCAACATTTCGGTGGAGGCCGTGCAGTAATGTTCCTGGGCGACGGAGATGTGGTTCATCTGCCAGAGGCGTCCGATCTCGCGCTGCACGGGCTCGAAGATGTAGCGGTAGATGTCCTGAACGCGGGTTCCAGCTTGAATTGCGGTGCGGACGACGCGGCGAGCCTCATCGCGATCGACGGCGAGCAGCGCATGCAGGTAGGAGTTCGCCTGCTTCTGCATGGGCTGGCACGGATCGATGTAGCAGGGCGGCGCGCTGGGGAAGCTGTCGAATTTGTCGAGCGCCATCTGGATGTAGCCGTTGGCGACTTTGGCGGCGCGAGAGCTCAGCTTTTCGGTGAGCACTTCCTGCATGAGGGTGAGCGTGTCGATGAGATCGTCGAGGCGAACGCGACGATTCACGAGCACAACCTTGCCCCAGGCAACGTAGTTGAGGAAGAGGTTCTTCTCCTGCGCGGCGACGGCTTCGATGAGTGTGCAGAAGTGGAAGTCGATGTCTTCGCGGCAGCGCTTCATGCCGGAGGGGCCGTAGCGCTTCTCCAACTCGGGATGGCGCTTGTACTGCTGGCGCATGACTTCGTCGATGAGCGCGGAGACCTGGTCGGAGATTTCAGCGGCAAACTTCTGTGCGTTATCGCTCATGTTAATCGTGCTCTACGATGCAATGTGGGTGAGAACTTTCACTTCGGTTCCGCGTGGATCGAGCCTTAATCCCTTGGGCATGAACTGGTGCGATTCGTGGCGATGGTTCTTGTGCCACTGGTTGAAGAGCTCTTCGGATTCCCACCACGTGAGGAGCCAGAACTCGGCGGGATTCTCGATAGAAGAGTGAACTTCCAGACGGATGAATCCGGGGGCATCCTCGACGAGATGAGGGCGATTGACGAAGGCGTCGCGCACTTCGGCTTCCATGCCATTGATGACGGTAAAGCGGCTGATAACGGAGATCATCTCACCCTTGCAGTTGAGCATTGTAAATGAGCGGGCATTAACGAAGTGGTAAATGGTGGCGGTAAAAACTTTTTTCTAGACGGGAATGTTATTGCCGCTGGCGTTTGGCGAAGACAGCAAAGAGGATGCGGAAAGTTGCGAGGAAAATTTCCTGAAATGGAAATTCGCGTGCAAGCGGAAGCCGCAACTTTTGCAGTCTCGAGACGTTTGCACTGTCAAATGCAAGACGCAGGGACCCAGGCAAGCGGAGGGGGCCTGGGTCGGGGCCCCAGAGATACAAGGGCCGAAAATCGGAGGAGATACAAACAATGAATCGGGCAATCATCACAATGGCTTTGGGCGCGGCGATGTTGGCGACCGGCGCAATGGCGCAGACGTCGTCCACGGACCAGGGCACTACAGCGACACAGCCGGAGCAGGGAAAGCACGGCTTCGGGCGGCGACATCACGGCAACATGAAAAAGATGGCGGAAAAGCTGAACCTGTCGCAGCAGCAGCAGGACCAGTTGAAGCCGATCTTCGAGAAGCAGCGTGAGCAGGCGAAGGCGATCTGGAAAGACAGCTCGCTGACGCAGGACCAGAAGAAAGAAAAGATGCAGGCGTTGCGCCAGGACTTCAAAGGCCAGGTGAACGGTATCCTGACGCCCGCACAGCAGCAGCAGTTAGCGCAGATGAAGGAGAACGGCCGGGAGCACATGCGCGGCAAGATGGGCGCACGCATGGCCGAGAAGCTGAACCTGTCGCAACAGCAGCAGGACCAGCTGAAGCCGATCTTCGAAAAGCAGCACGAGCAGATGAGGGCTATCTGGCAGGACAACACCCTGAACAAGGACCAGAAGAAAGAGAAGATGCAGGCATTGCGCCAGGACTTCCAGACGCAGATCAATGGCGTACTGACTCCGGACCAGCAACAGCAGTGGCAGCAGATGCGCGAGCAGATGAAACAGCGTCGTCATCACGGTGAGGAGCAAGCACCGACGCAGCCGCAGAGCTAAGCGTTTCCGGGTCAGTCAAACGCACACAGGTGACCCAACGGGCAGCATAATTTGCTGCCCGTTTTTGTTTGGGAAGAAGTCTGTCAGCCGGTCAGTCTGTCAGTCATGCGGATTGGTGGTACAAGTGTAGGCAGGTGGATGGGGAAGTTAAGACCGATGAGTGAAGAGCGGGATCTGCGGCGGAATGTGAAGGTGTTTGGGGCTACGTCGTTCTTCAACGACACGGCTTCGGAGATGGCGTACTGGGTGCTGCCGGCATTCCTGACGTCGATTGGTGCGGGCCCGGCGACCCTGGGAGTGATCGAAGGGATCGCGGAGAGTGTCGCGTCGGGGGCGAAGTTGTGGTCGGGACTGCTGGTGGACCGCGTCGCTCGACGCAAGCCAGTGGTGGTGTCGGGATACGTGGTGGCAAATGCAGTGAAGCCATTGCTGGCATTGTCGTCAGCATGGTGGCACGTGTTGGGGATTCGCTTTGCCGATCGATTGGCGAAGGGCGTACGCGGCGCGCCGCGCGACGTGATGTTGTCGGAGTCGGTGGCGAAGGAGAACGTCGGCTCAGCGTTTGGTCTGTTGCAGGCGATGGATTCGGCAGGGGCAATTGTGGGCCCGCTGCTGGCACTATTGCTGATCAAGCACGTGGGCATTCGTGGTGTGTTCTGGGCGGCTGCGGTGCCCGGCGCATTGAGCATTCTTACGGTCATACTGCTGGCGCGAGAGACCGGAAAAAGGTCCGAGGCGGCGAAGCAGGCAAGCGAGCAAGCCAAAGCTCCGTTGAGCGGCGCGTTCTACTACCTGATGTTTGCCGTAGCGCTGTTCTCGATTGGCAACTCGAGCGACATGTTCCTCGTGCTGCGGGCACAGAATGTCGGGATCGGTGCCGCGTACGCGCCACTTCTGG
>DASTGW010000245.1:0-4704 GCA_035718705.1 Terriglobales bacterium
ACGCTCGCCGACGGCGACACCGTCATGGAAAATTGCGCGCGCGAGCCCGAAGTTGTCGACCTTGCCGAGTTGCTCAACAAGATGGGCGCAAAGATCGAAGGTCACGGCACCTCGACGATCAAGGTTCGTGGCGTGCCAAAATTGCACGGTGCCAAGCACCGCATCATCCCCGACCGCATTGAGGCCGGAACCTTCATCATTGCCGGCGCCATCACGGGCGGCGATCTCAATGTCACCGGCTGCGATCCGTCGCACATCTCTTCGTTGCTGAATAAGCTCGAGGAAGTCGGCGTGAAACTCGTGCGTAATCACGATTCCGTTCGCGTCATCGGCACCGGCATGGACTTCAGGTCCGCTGATGTCACCACAGAAGAGCATCCCGGCTTCCCGACCGACATGCAGGCGCAGTACATGGCGCTCATGACGCAATCGGAAGGCACTTCGATCGTGACCGAGAATATTTTCGAGAACCGCTTCATGCACGCGCAGGAACTCGTGCGCATGGGCGCAAACATCAAGATCGAAGGACGCCGCGCCATCGTCCGCGGAAAGACGCCGCTCTCCGGTTCCGCCGTCCTCGCCAGCGACTTACGTGCTTCAGCCTCACTCGTTCTCGCCGCACTCGTCGGAGAAGGGGAGACAATCATCGACCGCGTGTACCACATCGATCGCGGCTATGAACGCATCGAAGAAAAACTGCGCGGTGTCGGCGCCGAAATCAAGCGCATGGGCGAAATGTTCCCCAAGCGCGCAGGCGCTCCGGTCGGAGCTGCGCATTGAAATCGCTCCTCACCATTCTCGCCGTCTCTCTGCTAAGTTGCGCCCTTTGTGCTGCCCAAGGCGCTGACACGCAGCATGCCATCGATGAACCACGAGCAGATGTGAAGAATCCTGTTTTCAGGGTTGGTGGCGGGGTTGCTGCACCAAAGCCCAAGAGCACTCCCGACCCGGATCTAACGAAGGAGCAACGCGAAAGCCTGAAGAATCCCGAACGGCAGGGCAAGGTGATCCTGCGGATGATCATCGATCGCGATGGATATCCGCGCAATGTGAAGGTGGATAAGACTCTTGCTCCTGACCTTGATCAAAAGGCTCTCGAAGCAGTTCGCAAGTGGAGGTTTGATCCCGCGACAAAAGACGGGATGCCAGTTGCCGTTCAGATCAGTGTAGAAGTGAACTTCAGGCCTTATTGATTTTCGGTAGACTCAAAAGCAAATTTGCTCTTAAAAGATCTGAGTCTCACTTTTCCAACTGCGGCAGAATTCCCAGCAGCGCCAGCACGCTCGTCGCGACCACCACCGTCAACACCACGATCGAAACAACTGCGTAGTGATAATCCTTCTCTTTCAGAAAAACGATTCCCGCCACCACGATCCTTATCGCTGGCGTAAACATCAGCAGCAGAAATCCTGCGCGCAAGAATCCAAGTCCAGTTCCCTCATGCGCGAACCGCAGGAACATTCCCAACACGATCAGCGCGACTGATCCATAAGCGCCGATTCGCAGCGTCCAACCGAGGATCTTTCCTTCATCCTGCAAACGATGAACCGTCATCAGAACTTTCCACCCCAAACTTTCCACAGCATGTTGATCGCCAGGTACAAGGTCACAAAGATCAGCAGGAACAGGATGTAAGTCGTCTTCACCTTGGAGGCCAATCGCGCGCTGATCAACGATCCTGCGAATACCCCAACAACGATCGGACCTGCATACAACAATGGAATGTCACCGCGACCGTAGTAGATGTAAGCGCTAGTCGCGGCCGTCACGCCGATCATGAAGTTGCTCGTCGCTGTCGCCACGCGCAGTGGAACGCCCATGAACAGGAACATGATCGGAACCTTGATTGGACCGCCACCGATTCCCAGCAATCCCGACAATCCGCCCGCAACCAGCGACGCTCCCAATCCTGCTGGAAGTCGCCTCACTTCATACGGAGGAATTTCCGTCTCGACCTTCTGGTGCCGCGAGTCCCAAGCCTTCTTAACCAGTGAAGCTGCCGTGTACAGCATGAATACGCTGAACAGAATTGCCAGTGTTTTGCGATCAACGAATCCTGCGATGATGGCCGCAATCGCGGCTCCGATCGTCGTCGCCATCTCCAGCGTCATGCCGAGACGAATATTCGACAGCCCCTTTTCCACATACACCGACGACGTTGCCGTCGAAGTCGCAATCACCGCAGTCAGACTGATGCCGATTGCCTGATGCATGGGAACGCCAAGGTAAATCGCCAGAATTGGAGTGATGATGATTCCGCCGCCGATGCCTGCCAGCGCACCGACTCCGCCCGCAACGAATCCCAGAACCAGAAGTATTAAGACGTGCTCGAGATTCACTTATCCTCGTTTCTCCATCCATCCCTGATTATAGGCATTCCATCTCAACTCCTCGGTTGGCGCAGTCTGAAACAATTGATCTGCTGTTAACGTATTCAGTTTCATTGCGTCTCATCACGCAAAACTGTCGATCCACACGCACTCAAGGAGAACGCATGCGTCTCAAGTGGCTTATGCCGCTATCGCTGTTGCTGGCACTCAGTTCCTTCGCGCAAGAGAAGTCCACGAATGCACCGGATAAGCAATGGCCGCTGCCGGAACTCAGTCATTTCGACATATCAATCCTGAATAAAGATGTTCAGCCCTGCGACGACTTCTACAAGTTCGTCTGCTCAAAGTGGGTAGAAGCGAACCCGATTCCTGCCGACCAGCCTGTCTGGGGAACCGGCTTCTCCTCGAACTTGCAGTTATACAACGAAACCGTGCTGCGCAACGCCTTGCAGGAAGCTTCGGTCAGCAAGGATCGCGACGCCGTCCACCAGAAAATCGGCGACTATTGGGCTTCCTGCATGAACGAATCGGCCCTGCAATCAAATGGACTCAAGCCCATTCAGCCTGATCTCGATCGCATTGCCGCAATGAAGAGCAAGAACGATTTGCCCGAGGTTCTGGCGGCCTTCCACTTGAGTGTGCCCGCTTCCTGGACCGGCAACGACAACGAAACTTCAACCGCGATCTTCGGATACGGCCCTAGCATCGACTACAAGGACGCCTCGCTCGTCGTTGGTGGATTCGATCAGGGCGGTTTGAGCATGCCCGGCCGCGATTATTACCTCGCTGACAATGAGGACATGAAGAAGAAGCGCGATCTCTTCCTGGATCACATTCAGAAGATGTTCGTGCTCGCCGGCGAAAAAGCGGAACAGGCAAAGGCCGATGCTGCGACGGTTCTTCGCATGGAAACCGCCATGGCCAAGACTCAGATGGATGCGGTTAAACGTCGGGACCCTGCCAACGTCAACAACGTAATGTCGCTGGCCCAGGTAAAGGCGCTTTCCCCATCCTTCGACTATGTTCGCTTCCTGAAAGCACTGAACGCTCCTACGCCGAAACACTATCTTGTGAGCTCTCCCGATTTCTTCCGCGGGTTGGAGCCGATGTTCAAGTCCGAGTCAATGAACAATTGGAAGACCTACCTGCGCTGGTGGACGCTCAACAAGAATGCCAACTACCTCTCCGATCCCTTTGTTGAGGAACATTTCAAGTTCTTCGGCACCGCTCTTTATGGAATACAGGAAAACGAGCCGCGCTGGCGGCGTTGCGTGGGACTCGCTGACCGCGATCTTGGCGAAGCGCTCGGACAGGCTTACGTCGACAAGGCATTCACTCCGGAAAGCAAACAGCGCGCCAACAAGATGGTGACGGAGATTAGAACGGCTCTTGCCCAGGACATTCAAACGCTCGACTGGATGTCGCCGGCAACCAAGGAACAAGCCAAGATCAAACTGGACGGTATCTTGCAGAAGATCGGCTATCCCGACAAGTGGCGCGACTATTCATCCGTGAAAGTCGTGGCCGATAATCTTCCAGCGAATGTTCACTCCGCAACCGCCTCTGAACTCCATCGCCAACTGAACAAAATCGGCAAACCTGTCGATCGACTGGAGTGGGACCTCACGCCGGCGACCATCAACGCGAATTATCAGCCACAGATGAACACCATCAACTTCCCTGCCGGAATCCTGCAGCCGCCGTTCTTCGATCCTTCAAAGGGCGATCCGGAAAATTATGGAGCCATCGGATTGGTGATCGGCCACGAAATTTCTCACGGCTTCGATGATCAAGGACGTAAGTTCGACGCCAAGGGAAATCTTCGCGACTGGTGGACAGCCGAGGACGGCAAGAAGTACGACGAGCGTGCCGCCTGTATTTCGCAGGAGTACACGCACGACGTACCCGAACTCGGTGTGAAGACCAATGGAGCCATGACGCTGGGCGAAGACTCTGCCGATAACGCCGGACTCCGGATCGCCATGCGCGCGCTCGAGAATGACTACCAACAGCAGGGCAAGTCGCTCGATGAGAAGGACTCTGACGGCTACACACCGCGCCAGAAATTCTTCATGGGACACGCATTTTCCTGGTGCGGAAGTCATCGTCCGGACTTTGCCAGAATGGTAATCAACACCGACCCGCACTCGCTCGATGAATATCGAGTCAACTACGTGGAGAAGAACTCAGAGAAATTCTGGGAAGCATTCGGCTGCAAAAAAGGCCAGGCGATGGTCAGCGACAACGCTTGTCGGGTCTGGTAACTGCTTGCAAAGCTGGGCGGGCCGGTATGGCTCGCCCTTTCTCCGTCCCAACATCCTTTCCGGCAACTCGCCTATTGCTTTCTCGCTCTGATACCTTAGTCGGTTTGCCG
>DASTGW010000246.1:0-5350 GCA_035718705.1 Terriglobales bacterium
TCTCGAAAACCGGAGTCGCAACCGTACCGGGCGGTGCTTTCTATCACGATGACGCCGGCGAAAACCTCATCCGCTTCTGCTACGCCAAGACCGATGCCGATCTGGAAATTGCCTGCGAACGGCTGCGCAAGCTGTAACTCGCAGTTATCACTCCGCCCGATTCGACACGATCCACTTTCCGCCGCTGTGAGCGATCTCGTAACTCGGCTTTCCCGTCAGCTGCGGCGGATTGCGATCCTCCGTCCACAAGAACACCCGCTGCGTCCCCTCCCACAACTGCGCGAACGACTCATTCGTCTCAAACGTCGGAGGCGCATCCGGGAACAGCGATCCGTACCAGAGATTCGCGCTGCGCTCGTGCAGGATGTGCACCCGCTGCCCGGTGTAGAAGTTCAGCGTCGAGCCTGACTCGTATTCGCCCAGGATCACGATCTCATCGCCCGGCTTGAACTGCTTCTCAACCGCGACCGCCAGCTGCTTCGACGATAGGATCGGTGCAAACTCCCGCAGCGCCGACCACACCGCAAACAGAACGGCAATCATCATGAACGCCAGCGCAATATTCCCCTTTCCCGGTTCATTCTTCCGGCGGAAGAACCACGCCAGAAAACCGCCGGCGAAGAACGCAAGCCCCACGATCAGCAACTGCGGCCGGAACAGCCCAAGCGCCTGCGGCGTCAGGTCGAAGATGTGCCCGAAGGACAGCGCGTATTCGTCCGGATTCTTCTTCAGCAGTTCCGCCAACTCAACTCCCGGCGCCGGCGGCTTCGACATCACCAGCAATCCGCCCACCACAATCGCGACCACCACGCCCAACCCCAGGAGCACGGCAGCCGATCTTCTTCCCGCCCGCCGCACACTCGAATCCGGCGCAGACTCACGCTCCCGCGCCAGCCATCCTCCGAGGACCAGCGCAAACCCCGGCAATCCCGGAATCGTGTAGTACTCCTGCCGCGTCGAGAAGCTGAAGAAGAGCAGGATGACCAGTCCCCAGATCGCAAACAGCAGTGTGGCTTTCTGCTCAAGATCGAGTGTTCCCATCCCGCACCAGCGATGCGGGATTCGCGCAAACGCCTGCGGCAGAAACGCGCTCCACGGAATCAGCCACAGGAACATCAACCCCCAGAACACCAGCAGCGGCACCGTGTCGTAGTCGCGCGGCACTCGTTTGTTCAGGTATCGCAGGAAATGCTCATTAACGAAGTAGAACCAGAAAAACCC
Source organism: Terriglobales bacterium (assembly GCA_035718705.1). GTDB lineage: Bacteria > Acidobacteriota > Terriglobia > Terriglobales > Acidobacteriaceae > DATMXP01. The sequence continues at coordinate 1,222 of DASTGW010000246.1, forward strand.
TCGTGCCTGTCCGGCAGCGGGATTCCTCAACCCGGCAAGAATGTGCCACGGAGCCGCGATCGCCAGCAACACTAGCGTGCTCGAAATCAATCGCAGCTTCAGCAGATGGCGCAGGTTCTTGGTAAGCAGCAGGAAGAGAAAAATAATGCCGACCGGAAACACGAGGCCAATCAGACCCTTGGTCAACACGTTGAGCGCCGCCGTCGCGGCCAGTCCCCAACATGCAAGCCGCGATGGCTTCTCCTGCTCGAGCGTTTCCAGGAAAAAATAAAAGCCGAGTGCCAGCCACAGCCCCACCAGCAGATCCGGAATCAGGATGCGCGAAAAAATATATGTCCCGAAGCTCGTGCCGAGAATGATCGCCGAATAAAATCCGCCGCGCTCACCAAACACTTTCCTGCCCAGTGCATACGTCACCAGCAACATCGCCAATACGCCAAGCGCCAGGGGCAATCGCGCCGACCACTCTGACACACCAAGCACCTTGAAGCTGCTGGCAATCGTCCAGTACATCAGCGGAGCTTTTTCCAAATAGCGAATGCCGTTGGCGTGCAGCGTCACCCAGTCGCCGCGCTCGACCATCTCCTTCGCCGCTTCGGCATGCACCGAATCCGCATCATCGAGCAGCGGCGGATGAAACAGTCCGGGTATGTAGACAACCATCCAGAGCAGGATGATCGCAATCAGATGAAGGTGCAGTCGTGAGCTTTTCGTGGTTGAAACTTGCGGAGGCTGCGTGATGGCCGAAGACATGACTCGGAAGCTCGATTATACGGAAAGCTTCCGAGCCTTTTCGGTTATCTAGGCACCCCACTTCGGCGGTGAGTCAGGCCCCGGCTCACGTACCGGAGCATCGGGCTCGGTTTGCGGCGAATCAGGTGGTTCCTTCACCGGAGCATTGGGTGTCTGCTGCGGTGGTTCCGGAGGACGAGGTGTGTCCTCGGGACCAACGAATTTCTCACGATGTAGTCGCAGAGTCATGCCGTCTCCCGGTTGAAGAGGTGATTTTGCAGTAGAGGCGGTTCCTCCCGATGCTGATGGTATTCATCGGCGGCTTTGTGTCCGGCCGTCTGCAGGAACGATCTCGTGAGTGCCGTCTGGGAATCGCGCCCGAGATAGCGGTCCTTGTCGCCATTCGCCTTGGGCATCAAACGATTCGCAACTCCCAGGACATTCGCAATCGCACCAGGCGCGATCCCGTGAGCCAGTGCAGCCAGTTTGGCTTGCGGAGTGATAACCAGTTCCGCGTCGCCTCCACGAATCGCGTCGATGATCTTGCGTGCTGCCCGTCTGGCATCAATCGACACCAGGGGCGTACTCGCGCCGAAGCTGAACCATGTGAACTCCTGGCGATGCTTGCCCTTGAAGTAGGCGTTTAAGTGAGAGCCGGTACGCATAAGGCCGGGGCAGACCGTCGTGACTTTCACACCATCTTTCGCCAGCTCGGCGCGGAGGCCTTCGGAAAAACCAACGGCGGCAAACTTTGCCGCTGAATAGGGCAGAAGGTGTGGAACCGACATCTTTCCGCCGATCGAGGCGATGTTCGCGATGCGCCCTTCCTGGCGCGACTGCATATGAGGCAGCGCCGCCAGCGTCGGGTAAACAACGCCCCAGTACATCACGTCCATCGCCTCTTCGAAGTCCGCCAGCGTCTGTGACTCGACTGGCCCAACGCTGATAATGCCTGCGTTGTTAATCAGGACATCGATCTGGCCAAAGCGGGCCACCACGCTCGATATGAACTGCCGCACCTCGTCGTCCGAACTGACGTTGCACACGTGGGTGAAAACCTCGGCCTCTGCTCCTGCCTCGATCGTTTGCTTGGCCCTGCGAAGTTCCTGCTCATCGCGCGCGCAAATGGCAACACTCGCTCCCTGTCCCGCACATTCCTGCGCCAGTGCGAAGCCGAGCCCGCGTGATCCGCCGGTAATCACCACCACCTTGCCGGCCAGATCATAGCGATACCTCTGGGCTCGCTTTCTCAGAAAGAGACCCACTGATGCAGCACCCAGACCAAGAGCCAGTCCGGTTCCAATGCCACCGACAATCACGCCTGCCTTCGCCACCTGCTTTGCCTGGTGCGCACGCTTCTTCAGTCTGCGGGAGTTCTCACGCCAGTTCATTTGTCTTTGATCCTCTCCAGACTTAGTCGTCGACTAGGCGCCGGCAGTTGTCAGCAGGAAGCGGGCCTCTGAAAAGCGCCAACTTTATTTCGGGAAATTTGGCATAACACCCCGCTCCGAATTGCTATTCTGAGAATAGGGATAGAAAAAGGGAATGCAGCCCAGTTCTCGCTGCTCGGGGGCGCGGAAACACATGTAGGCCCAGACGTCCTCGTCTGGGCACTGCGCGAAGCGCGGCATTCGTAAGTTGTTGAATTTGACGATTTTAGAGGTAAGTTATTGATTTTGACGATTTTACGGGATCGCCGCCCGTAACCGATTGATTCTAATGGATCACTGCTGAAAAACACTCAGCAAGCTAAGTTCTTTGAAATCATAGCCACTTTTGTAAGTTCGTTGTTATCAGCGGCTCACAGAATGGGTAGTGGAAATAGAAAAGCCGGGCTGGTTGGCCCGGCTTGATCTATCACGTCATCCAGCTTCGGACGACGAACCCGCAAATCTGTTACATCACCAGAGCTACGCCTTCGAGCTCCTTCTGGATCGCATTAAAGGAGCATCCCGCTGCTCCCATGCGACTGGCCGCGTCAAGGGCCGCCTGCGGCGATACGCCGTAACCTCGACCCATGAGGAAGACTTGAAGAAGTTCTGCGGTCTCCGAAGGATCGAGCATTCGTTGCATGAGCTCGTTCCTCAGGGCCGTTACTTCCGCGACGGTAAACTTTTCGGTAGCCATCTTCGGATCACCTCCGACCCCACATCTACAGCTTTAGACTCCACTACCCATACATTAGTTGCAGCAATTTAATTGCCGAATAGGGCCAAACCGCCGAAACTTTCTTTGAAATCGTGCAACCCACAGCGGATGAATAATTTGCGGTTGCCTGATAGATGGTGGGATTAGGCCGGGAGGTGTCCAGACGGCCACTCTGTGCCCAAATTTAGTATCGCGAGTTGCCGAATCGAGACGCTACGGTTCGACGTGCGACTCCTCGACCAATAGGACAGGGATATCGTCGCGCACCGGATACACCCGGTGGCACGTCCCGCACTTCAACTGGTCCTTGTCCTCGTCGTAAGCCAACGCCGTCTTGCACATCGGACAAGCAAGTATCTCGAGCAAATCTTTGTCGATCATGACGGATACATTCTACGACGATTCAGAGTGGAGCATAAGAGTCGGTCAGTCTCTCAGTCGGTAAGTCGGGAGGGTTCGTTCTGGAAGTTAAGAACGAGATTATTTAGAGAGACTTCACAATCCACAGTCTCTGAGGTTCTACCACGCCTCTTGGTGACTGACAGACTGAGAGACACACTGACTTGTTCTGACTATCGACTGACAGACTTGTTCTGCGATACTGGCGGCACAGAGGGATAACTTGCTGAAAGTCGGACTCACCGGTGGCGTCGCGTGCGGCAAGAGCACAGTAGGCGAGATGTTCGTCTCTCTCGGCGCTCACCTCACCAAAGCCGACGAGATTGGGCACCAGCTCATGCGGCCGGGCCAGCCGGTGTTAAACGATATCGTTAAACAGTTCGGGCGCGGAATCCTGAACGACGATGGCACTATCAGCCGCCCGCGCCTTGCAGACCTGGTCTTCTCCACCGGCCGCATCGGCGAGCTGAACGCGATCGTGCATCCCGCAGTCATCGCCGCCGAAAACCAATGGATGGAAGATGTCTTCGCCTCGGACCCCAAAGCCGTCGCCATCGTCGAAGCCGCGCTGATGCTCGAGGCCGGAAGTTGGAAACACTTCGATCGCATGATCACCGTCGTCTGTCCCATAGATCAAAAGATCGAGCGCTTCGCCGCCCGCCACGGCATTTCCCGCGAAGCCGCCAAGGCCGAAGTCGAGCGCCGCATGAGAGCCCAGGCCAGCGACGAAGAGAAAGCTCGCATATCGCAATACGTCATCGAGAATTGCGGCGACTTGGCAGACACGAGAAAGCGAGTGGAAGAGATTTGGGCGGAGTTGAAACGGCTAACGGTACTTAACGATATAGTT
>DASTGW010000247.1:0-4224 GCA_035718705.1 Terriglobales bacterium
CGCCGATTCATCTCCTCGTGCTCGCCATTCCCGCTGTGGATCTTCACGACGCTTGTTTCGTCGCCATAGGAACCAGAGTACAAAGATGGACCACCCAACGCTTCAGCCCAATAAGCTGCGAGCCGCTCAGTATGCTGCGGATGAAACCCATGGCTAAACGCATGGGCCACCACCTCATCGGCCATCACGCGCTTATGCCAAGCGTGAGCCAGACGCCGCAGACCATCTATCTTCCCTACGGCTTCAAAGATCGTTTGCACCGACCAATGATGCCAATCAGAGCGGCCCTATGCAAGAAACGGAATAACCGAGGACTTACGACGTGAGGAACGATCCGCGTACTCGGAGAAGCGAAATGGAAGATTAGCTCTGCAGGCCAGTGCTGGCCGCCGTTCGCAACGAGGCGAGATTGAACCCGCAGCGCAACATGGCAATGAGGCCCAAGGTCCAGAGCGGAACCGTTAGCACAATGAAATCCACCAGCGAGAATGCCGTCGCCGCACTCTTTTCGACCCCGTACATTGCGAGCGCTACAACGGCAAAAAACTGGAAGCTTCCCACATTGGCAGGAGCATTCGGGATGGCAGTGCCCAAACGAATGACGAACAGAACCACGAGTCCTGCCACCAATGGCAGGCGGAGGCCGAAGGCAAGCATCACGAAGTAGGTCGCCAAACCTTGGCAGAGGAGGAGTGCAACGGAAAGCGCGAGAGAGATCCACAGCAACGACGAGACACCGATGCGTCGGAGACCGGAGGCCAGTTCGGCGACGAAACGGCGGATACGCGAAGACGGCTGCTGAACCTGTTGCTCACCTAATTCTTCGCGCAGGACGATGGAGACAAAAATAGCGGTGCCGATCAGGACGACGACCCCCAGTATGTCTCCGGCGACTGAAAGGTAATGCGGCAGCGGCACCACAATTGCCGCAAATGCAGCCGCGCTTAGCAGGCTTAAGGCATCGAGTAAGCGTTCCACCACCATGGAAGGAAGAACGCGGCTCACGGGAGAGTCTAGCCAACGGGAAAGCAGGAACGCTCTTACACCCTCCCCGATCCGCAGCGGCAGGATTTCATTCGTAAATAGGCCCGCATAAATGGCTTGCGTCGAGCGAATCACGCCAACTCGTCCGACTGGGCGCAACAACAACGACCAACGCCAGCCTTGGAGAACGTACGTCAGCACGTCAAAGAACACGGCTGGCGCGAGGAACGCCCAGCGCTCTATCGTCATTTGTTTGAGCACACGCTGCGGATGCAGGTCGTGGAACACCCACACGAGGCATGCGGCTGCGAACAAGTATCCCGCGCCGATCCGCAGGCCTCGATGATGAGGAGTTGAGGTCACTGGAACAGAACTCGTTATCGATTGGTCTGAACCCATTGCAATCCCTGCGACAGCGCATGGAAGAGCTCTTCGACGTGTCCACCATATTTATGGTCGTCCGCATCGATTACGATCAAGCGCTTCGGGTTCGCGGCCCTCGCGAACAACGCATTCGTACTCTTCAGGGTCACGTATTCGTCGTGCGCTGAAGCGATCATAAAGAGCGGCGTGGGAGACACACGGCCGATGTAGTCGGCGCTGGCAAAGGTCGGCTCCTGCGGAATAGTTTTCTTTATCTCAGCCCATGTATCCGACCATCTCCAGGCGAGGATGTTCTGTTCCGTGGTTCCGATCGCCACCACACCACGAAAAATATCGCGGTTGGCATCTTCTGCCGTTGCGGCCAACGCAAGTCCCGCGCCTTCCGACCACCCGACCAGGAGAATCGGATCTTTCGATGACTCGCGGGCCCACTCGCCGAGCGATCGGTAATCGCCAGCGATATCCCGGGGGCCGAGGTTTGCATCTGCAAAGCTCTGAAGGTATTTGCGTGTGTCGAGGCCATAGACGTCGTACCCGGCAGAGGCCATCTTTTCGGCGATGGTCACACCGAATCCGCGCCAGCCTCCGTCGCCCGGCGCATACAGTACCCTGCGATGAGGTCCGCTGGTGGTCGCAGGAAGGAAATAGACGTCCTGTGTCTTGCCGCGAATCACAACATTGTTCTTACCGGCCTGAGGAGCAGCGAGCGTCCACCCGTAACAAGTCAATAGAAGCAGCGCCGCCGCGGCAAACAGGAAGTTACGCTGCCGTATTGTTGACATCTCGGTCCGCCTCCTCATCTCTTTGCAGTTCCGAAACGCGGCGTAGCGCAAGTGCCACGCGCGGCAATTCCGTAGCCTGACTGTAAATTAGGTAACGAGGCTCCCATCCGGTAGCGAATTTTGCTTTGTACTGCCGAAGCCCGCGGAAGCTGAACAAAAAATTCAGCTGTTGGAAAAAGCTATGAATGGCTCGTTCTTCCGGACGCGCTTCCTCACGTTCCTGGAATCCGGACATCGGCGCCATACCAAGATTGAACTTTTCGTATCCATGTTCCCGCGCCCAGATAAATACTTTCACAAAGAGATACTCCATGATGCCGTTGGGCGCGTCGGTGCGCCGGCGCATCAGGTCAAGACTCACTTCCTTCGAGTTCGGCATCTCAATGAGGTTCACAAAACCGAGCACGATGCCGTTTGCATCGGTCGCGGTGAACACCTGTGTCGAAGCAATATACTCTGCGGTGAAGTAGCCGAGAGTGAACGTTCTCTCGCGCCGGCCCGGGATCTCCAACCATTCATCCGATACTTGTTTCAAGCGATGAACAAGATCTGAAGGTAGCGGCGGCTTGTGTGCGACGAAGGAAATGCCCATCCCTTCCAGTTGGCGGACCTTGTAGCGAAATTCTTTTTTCCCTTTCCCTTCGAGCGAATATTGAGTGAGGTCAACGACGGCATCGTCCCCGATCTTCAGTCGCTTGAGACCCGCGGCGCGGTAGTAATCGAGAAACTCGGGCAGCGTCTGGTGAAAGGCCACTGTCCACCCATTCTCGCGACAGAACTCAATGAACTCGCGAACCAGATTCGGAACTTCGTCGCGAGGTCCGACCGGATCCCCCAGTGCCAGCGCCACGTTACGCGCAACACGGTAGGCAATAAACGAATGATGCGAAGGCGAGAAGAAGTAAGACTTGTCCGGCCACAGCTTGAAGTAGTCGAGTGAAGTACGCGAGTACCCTGCGGCAATCGACTGGGCCAGTATGTGCTCCCGTGGGATGGTACGGTACTGGTACACCACTGGGCGGAAGAGCGCAAATCCCGAGTAGGCGAGCGCTGCGACCGTCATCGTATAAACGGAACGCAGGAACCACGCGCCGTACCCGGTCAGAGGAATGAGTCGTGGATCGGCCGCGAACGTAATGAGTCGGAACGTTGTTTCGATCGCTTGGCCGATGTGGAAGTTTATGCCGAAGTGCCGTTCGTCAAGGAACCAAAATCCGGCAACTCCATATCCGATGGCCACCGTCACGGCTACGGCAAGACGAATCGCTGTGCTGCGCAGACTTGGAGCACTACTGCGCACGGAGAAGATCTTCCGTGATAGCAACAATGCGATCAGCAACCCGCCCGAGACCGATGCCTCTTGATAATCAAGGCCTTTCGTCAAATGAAACAGGATCGACGCATAAGCCAGCACGACTGCAATGATCCAGGCGAGGCGCTTGCGCTTGAGAACATTCAACGAAGTGATGACCAGCGCGAACCCAATTAACAGTGTCAGCGAGCGGGACAAGTGGATGAACTCGATCGGAAAGATCGCCCGGAGGAAGTGGGGATGGCTGGGTCCGCCCATTACCGAGAAGATATTCAGCATCCCGCTGCCAAGGGTAACGACAGCGAGCCCAAAGGCGATCCAGAACCGGCGTCGACGTCCATGCATGCTGCGCATAAGCCGCGTCTTGTATTGACGGTAGCGGTCCGCCGGAACAGAGACGGGTGCGACCGCACGGATGTCCTGCACTTGTTGCATCGAGAGCATGTTTGGGGAGTCCGCGTAAGCGGAACACTCATTTAGATGTGATAGGTGCGTTTGGCGAACTGCAAATATCAGTAGGCAGTTCCGATTTGGAACCAGTCGACCGACTGCAGCTTGCTTTCGTCACGGCCCATAGCTTCACCGAGTGGCAGGAAAAATTGTGATGTGCGAGATAGAGTTCCACCACGTTGCCGCAGGCCAATTGGTTACCTTCGAGCGGTGAGAAGAAGATACAGGCCGCGCCGGATCCGCGAGCTTCGGCGAGCTAGCTGAGAGATTGCCAGTGCGCTCTTACGAGAGGGGATAATGAGTGAGACCTTC
>DASTGW010000248.1:0-6149 GCA_035718705.1 Terriglobales bacterium
GATGGAGTCGCCTTGTTTGCCGGCGCATCTACAGTTCCGGCGATGAGACGCCGAGGTCTGCAAGGAGCGCTGCTGAGGGAGCGCATGCGATACGCGAAGGCTCAAGGATGTGATTTGGCCATGATGGTGGCACATCCAGGAACAAATTCGCAGCGAAATGCCGAGAGAAGCGGTTTCCGAGTCGCTTATACCAGAACAAAGTGGAAAAAAGATTAGCTTCGGACGCTTACGGCTTACTGACGACATCTTTGCAACTTCTTTACGCCGTTACTCGACGTAGCGCCTAGCCTGAATATGAAAGTTTCTATCGGAGTTCAGGCAATGTTATTCCTGGCAGCGCGAATTTTCTTCTGGATCGTCGGCATCATGTTTTTTGCGGGCATCATCGGTTCCGCCATCGTTGTCCTCTTCACGTCGGTGGAGGATGCGAAGGAACTGAAGGGAGAAGAAAAGCCAGCCAGTTCCGTTGTGTCTTCCCCACATATCGCGAGAGCACAACCCAGCGTGTAACGTCGACGCAGCAACGGAGCAATCCGATCGCGGTAGAAACATCCCTCTATTCTTCCTCGCCATAAACAATCCAACAATTGCAGCCCGCGATGTCTAAGCCTCTGGCTTTTTTTCCGGTACGCGGCGCATGATCCGGAAGGGGTCATTGAGGTGAGAGTTGGGTTCGATAAACAAACGAAGGTGCGCATAGTCGTAGGTGATCTTGAAGCGGCGAAGGATGGCCGATCCCAGATTTCCTTGCTGTCCTGAGTCCTTGGCGATGGCGCCGATGGACTCGTCCGGGTAGATAGTCGGAATGTCAGCGACCGTGAATCCGCCAAGAATGAGCGCAGGGGTAGTTTCGAAATAGCCGCGAACTTCACCGCTGGCGCCGCGTCCGTATACCACTTTCTCTCCCTTGGGCTCTTTCAATTCAGGAGCGGAGCCGTAGTAGAGGCTCAGTGCATGCATGGCACCGGTGTCAACGACTAACTTAACCGGGACTCTCTGTGCGTCGGGGAGGTTGATGGCTGCGCGCAGGAAGGGATGGCCGTGCGAATTGATCTCCAACGGGATTTCTGTGCCTTTCCCGGCGTACTTGAATTTCGCGGGATCGTTAAGAGTAAGTTCGGACTTTTCGTAGTCAACGGTGACGACGAAATTCTTGAAGATCGAATAACCGACCACGAGTTGTGCCATTCTTCCGGGCAGCATTCGGTCAACGAGCATTACGGTGTTGCCAGTCAAGGTGGCGCCGCCGATATTGAAGGTGACGTCACGAGCCTGAAAAGCCTTCATCGCTACACCATTGCCGCCAGCGCCTGAGATTTCGTCCTCCTTCAAATCCTTCATGCTGTATTTCTGCGCTGTTTCAGCAGAACCGTTGAGAACTGCGCCTTCCGCGCCAGTATCAAGGATGGCCGGTTGAGGATCGGTGCCATTCACGCCGACTTGTATGACGATGTGTCCATGATCATCGCTGAATGGAACCGTGACATGGTCCGTTCCACCGGGGAAACTGACGGTTTGCGCAATAGCGGTGATCGCAAACAGCACGAGGAAGGGCAGTAGTTTTTTCATGTCGCCATAGACGAAAGCAGAGTGGTCAAGATTACAAATGGGGACGAGTCGTGGGTGATGACGTTGCAGCGCGTAGGTGTGATTCGCCTCACAGGTCAGCGTGACCTACGGGCCAGTTGTCTTGAATCGGCCTCTGCAGGGGATTACTATGTCCCGTCCTGCTGAATTTTTGAGGCTGCCAGTGTGCCGGAACGCGGTTCGCGAGTTCTGGTGCGCCTTTTCAGGACCAGCCGCGAGGAAACGATGCCTGCCAATTATGTCCCGGTATTCCTATTCGTTGCTCTCATCGTAATCGCAATTCCGCTCACGTTAATTCTGGCGAGATTGGTGCAGCCGAGAAAACCGTCGAAGACGAAAGCCATGGCTTACGAGTGCGGTGTGGATCCGATTGGCGATTCGCGCGGCCGTTACACGGTAAGGTTTTACATCATCGCGATCCTGTTCGTGGTTTTCGACGTGGAGACAATCTTCCTTTTCCCATGGGCGGTGCAGTACAAGACGCTCGGTCTGTTTGGATTGGTGGAGATGTTGGTGTTCCTCGGCATCTTGATCGCGGGGTACGTGTGGGTGTGGAAGAAGGGCGCGTTGGAGTGGGTGTAGGAAGAAATTGGTAATTGGGTAAGTTGGTAATTGAGTAATTGAAAAGCAGGGTCAAAAGCCAAACCATTTGCACGTAAGTTGTGGAAAAGCGAGTGGTTGAAAAGGTTCGAGTGACGAGTATCACAGCCGGGAGTGACTGGATTACCTGAGACTCGATGCGAGCGGCTGATACAACCTAAGAGTTCTGTAACGCGAAATGTGGAAGGCAGTAGAGACAGCTGATGCCAGACGAGACCAAGCCGAACGGAACACCACCGCCTGAGGGGACGCAGTCGACGGAGAAGCCGGCTGCGGAAGTGAAAAGTTCAGAAGTTAAGCCATCAGAAGTAAAGGCGGCAGCAGAATCTAAGTTGCCCTCCCCAGCCGCCACTCCCCCGAAATCAGAAGCAACGGCAGCAGCAAAACCAGCCGCACCTACTGCCGTGAAACCGGCGGCTCCGGCGAAGCCTGCTGGCCCTGTTCCCGTGCCGTGGGAGACGGAGCTTACTCGTCAGTTGAAACAGCGCTATGGGTCCGGAATCCGCGAGGCGAGCACCTATCTCGGGCAGAACTACCTGGTAGTTGATCCGGCAATCCTGAGCGAGATTCTCCTGCTGATGTGCCAAGACGAAGGCTTTGACTACTGCGTGGACATCACCGCCGTTCACTATCCGAAGCGCGAGAAGGCGGAGTTCGATGTCATATACGTCCTTTACTCGTTTGCGCAGAACACGCGCGTGCGGGTGAAGACGCAGATCGCCGATGGGGCGACGTTGCCGACGGCAGTGCCCATCTGGGAGACGGCGAACTGGCTGGAGCGGGAAGTGTTCGACATGTTCGGAATTCGGTTTACGGGACATCCGGACATGAAGCGCATTCTGCTGCCGGAAGAGTGGAAGGGACATCCGCTGCGCAAGGACTACGACATCCTCAAGCAGGACACCGAGTGGGTGAAGATCAACCTGGGAATCGAGAGCGGCCAATGACCACGAATCGCGTGAACACGGATGACTGGGGCGATCGCGGAACGACGGTCCTTGATGCGAACGAACTCGTCCTGAACATGGGGCCACAGCATCCTTCGACGCACGGAGTGCTGCGGGTGATCCTGAAGCTCGATGGCGAAAAGATCAACGGCACCGAGTGCGTGATTGGGTACCTGCATCGCGGCGTGGAGAAGATCGGCGAAAACCGCACCTACACGCAGTTTGCGCCGTACACCGACCGCATGGACTACGTGGCCGCTGTCTCGAACGGCATGGGTTACTGCGAGGCCGTGGAGAAGCTGCTGAACGTGGAAGCGCCGCCGCGCGCGCAGTACATCCGCGTGATTATGGCGGAGTTGCAGCGCATTGCGAGTCACCAGGTGTGGCTGGGCACGCACGCGCTCGATATAGGCGCGATGACGCCTTTGTTCTACACCTTCCGCGATCGAGAAGAGATCCTGAAGATTTTCGAGAAGTATTGTGGCGCACGGTTGACGACGCATGCGTTCCGCATCGGCGGCTGCCAGTACGAGACGTACGAGGGTTTCGAGAAGGAAGTACTGAAGTTCTGCGACTTCGTGGAGCCGAAGATCGGCGAGTACGAAGCGCTGCTCACCACGAACCGCATCTGGGTGGAGCGCACAAAGGGCATCGGCATCCTGAATGGCGCGGATTGCAAGGCGCTCGGCGTGACCGGACCGGTGTTGAGAGCGTCGGGCGTGAAGTGGGATTTGCGCAAGGCGCAGCCGTACGAGGCGTACGCGAAGTTCGATTTCGAAATCCCTGTCGGCGATCACGGCGATACGTATGACCGGTACCTGGTGCGCATCCGCGAGATGTACCAGTCGCTGAGGATTATTCGCCAGGCGGTGGAAGGGCTGCCGGAAGGTCCGATCATGGCCAAAGTCCCAAAGATCATCAAGCCGCCCGTGGGGGAGATTTATCACTCCATCGAAGCACCAAAGGGCGAGCTTGGATACTTTCTCGTAAGCGACGGATCGACGCAGCCGTATCGGACGAGGATTCGTCCGCCGTCATTCGTGAACCTGCAGGCCTTGGACAAGATGGTGCGCGGCATGTTGATGGCGGATGTGGTCGCCGTAATTGGAACCCTGGACATCGTTCTGGGTGAGGTGGACCGCTAATGTTGAACCAACTCACCAGCTATCTGAATTCGAATCAAACGCCCGGGCAAGCTGGAAACATGCTGTGGGTGCTGATTTACATCCTCGTCGTCTTCGGCGGAGTATCGCTGTTCGTGATGGTGATGAACTGGGTGGAGCGCAAAGCGCTGGCACACTTCCAGATTCGTCTTGGCCCCATGCGCGTGGGTCCGCACGGACTGTTGCAGCCGATCGCCGACGCGCTGAAGCTCTTCACAAAAGAAGACGTGATGCCGGAGGGCGCCGACAAGGCGATCTTCTGGAGCGCACCGGTGTGGGTGGTGCTGACGGGATTCACGACGCTGATTGTGGTGCCGTTCGGCATGACGCACGCGGTGACCGACATGAACATCGGCATCCTTTATATGCTCGGGATTTCCTCTCTGGGCGTGTTGGGCATCATCATGGCGGGATGGTCGTCGAACTCGCACTATCCGCTGCTGGGATCGCTTAGGTCGAGCGCACAAATGGTGTCGTACGAAGTGGCGATGGGGCTGGCGATTGTGTCGGCAATCGTGATGACCAGCTTTACCGGCCTTGGTATGTACGGCGCGGGGACAACGCCGGGTGTCGGCACGCTGAGCATGATCGAGATCGTGAAAGCGCAGCAGGCGCAACACGTGTGGTTCGTTTTTAAGTTCTTCCCGCTGGGATTCATGGCGTTCGGCATCTTCGCCGTGGCGATGGTCGCTGAGACCAATCGCGCACCGTTCGATCTGCCGGAGGCGGAATCGGAACTCGTCGCCGGCTTCCACACCGAGTACAGCGGACTGCGATGGTCGCTTTTCATGCTGGCGGAATACGCTGGCATGGTGGCGGTGTCGTCGATCGCGACGACGCTGTGGCTGGGCGGATGGCTGCGTCCGTTCCCGAACCTGCTTCCGGGCTCGACGTGGGATTTGGCGTTCTCGTTTGTGCCGGGGCTGACGATCCTGTTCGTCGCCGCCGTGACGATTCGCCAGGCGCTGAAGATGCCGCAGCATCCGGCACTGAGGGCGAACAAGATCGGCATGCTTGGGCTGGGATTGTTCATCGCCTTCCTCGGACTGGTGCTATTCATTCCGGGCGTGAGAGTGAGGGTCGGCGACATTTTCTGGTTCTGCCTGAAAGTGGGCTTCTTTATTTACCTGTACATCTGGTATCGCGCGACATTCCCGCGCTATCGCTTCGACCAGCTGATGAAGGTTGGTTGGAAGGTGCTGCTGCCGCTCGCGCTTGGTGTGCTGATCGTAACGGGAGTCGTGGGCCTGACGCCTGAGTTGACGGCATGGGTCAAGGGGCTATTCGCATGACGCTGCCAAAGATTGCCCGCAAGTTTCTGCTGCTCGATCTGCTGAAAGGCCTGTCGGTGACGTTCCGCTACCAGGCTCCGAAGGAGATTTACACGGAGCAGTATCCGCTGGAGCGTCCGGAGATCGCGGAACGGTATCGCGGACTGCCGCGATTGAATGTGAATCCGGAAACCGGCGAAACGCTGTGCATCGCATGCGACCTGTGCGCGAAGGCTTGTCCCGAGCACTTGATCGTTGTGGAGAGCGAACGCGATCCGGCGACCAAGCGCAAGGTGCTTACGAACTACACGTATGACGTTAGCCGCTGCATGTTCTGCGGTCTTTGTGAGGAAGCCTGCTCCACCGACGCGCTGGAGCTTACGCAGGATTACGAAATCGCGCAGTTCGAGCGCGAAGGACTGGTTCTTGATCGCGCGCGACTGGAACGCGGTCCGGAACCGACGGTGTACACACGATGACACCTATCGCACCAACCTTCTTCTTCTACTTCCTGTCGGCGGTGGCGATCCTGTCAGCGATCCTGGTGATTACCCGCAAGAACGCGGTGCACTCGGCGTTAT
>DASTGW010000249.1:0-2750 GCA_035718705.1 Terriglobales bacterium
TTTGTTCCGGAGACGGCGAAGATGGGAAAACCGGGGTAATTCCTCGACTTCAAAGTCGAGGTTGATATTGCCTTCTTGTGGAGGATATTTCGTTTGTTTGAGCCTGCGCAGCCAGATGGTGAGGGTTCAGTGTCAAACCGCGTAAGTGGTACGGCGGCTCGTGAAAATAGCGCCAAAGGCGTGTTGCTCGAGTGGCCAAAGAGGCGCATGGATCCGGATGTCCGCGTCTACTGTGCCTACAACCCTTCCCGCGAAAGCTTCCTCTGCTCGTTTGTTGAGACCGTGGACGTGATGCCGGAGAAACTGCATGAGCACCTGGGCAAGTTGACTCCGGGATCGCACAAGGCCGTCTGGCTGGTTCCCTTCCGCGGCATTGACGCCAACCAGGTGAATGCGCCCATCGACCTCATCTTTCTTGACCAGAATTATTGCGTGCTCGCGATGACGCAGTCGTTTCCAAATTCACATCCCGGTTCGTGTAACTGGCCGGTCGGCAGCGCAATTGCATTGCCCCACGGTTCGATTGCGGCAAGCGGCACACTCGCGGGCGATCAAGTAATTTTGTGCTCGCCACAAAAGATGAAGCGGCGGTTTTCCGAACTGCAAAAGTCAACCGAAGCTGATCGTGAACCCGAGACGCTATCGCACAATGCTTATTCCGTCTCGCATTCAATCTCGAGCCAGCTGCGGGCCGATGTTCGTATATCGACCTGGGACGACCTTCTGAAGCAAACACGGCATGGACATTCCACGATCGAGCCTGCGGTGGCAGCGACCAAGCTTTCGGATCCGCACAAGATGACTGAACAGCAAGCGTGGAGCAAGAACTGGCTGTTTTGTCTTCTCGCGCCACATCGGAAAGAAAAGAGAAAGTCGCCGCGCGAATCACTGCCCTGGGTTGCAGGCTACTTCTTCACGGGCGGTACTCCGGCGCCCGCGACGATTTGCAATATCAGTTCGCTCGGAATGTACGTGAAAACGAGCGAGCGGTGGAGTCCGGGCACCATGGTCCAGGTAGCCCTGAGCGACTGGCGATTGCCTGCCACTGATCAAGTTGTAACTGTAAATGCGATGGCGGTCAGATCCGATGATCTCGGAGTCGGTTTGCGCTTTGTCTTTCCAAAGCCGCGGCGGGGAAAAGCCGCGGATGAAGAGGATGTGGCGACGACTGGAATCACCAGAGAGCAGCTTAGAGAATTCCTGCAGAAATTCAAGGGAAAGAGCCGCCATTTCAACTGGCACCAGAAGATCTTCGATTAGCCGAGTTCGGTACCAACGGCTAGTCCCTTGGCACTCCGCGAACGTTCGCGTTACCCTTAGAGATACGCACTAAGCGCGTTCGAAGGAGCGTTGCACCCCCGCCATGCCCATTCAGACCACCTCAAAGATCTGGCATAACGGCCAGTTGATTCCCTGGGAACAGGCCACCATCCACGTGATGAGCCACGTGGTTCACTACGGCTCCAGCGTGTTTGAAGGCATACGCTGCTACGGCCAGCCGCAGGGTTCGGCTGTCTTCCGGCTGCCCGAGCACATGCAGCGCCTGCTTGATTCGGCGCGCATCTACCGCATGGAGATTCCCTTCACGCTGGAAGAGCTTTGCGCCGCGACAGTGGAGCTGATCGAGGCCAATGGTGTGACGCCGTGCTACATTCGCCCGATCGCGCTGCGCGGCTACGGCGAAATCGGCGTGAGCCCGAAGGGATCGCCGGTCGAGGTCTACATGGCGAACTTCCCGTGGGGCAAGTACATTGCCGGCACGGGAGGAGCAGACGTGTGCATTTCAAGCTGGAATCGCCTTGCTCCGAACACCATGCCTGCCCTGGCCAAAGCGGGCGCCAACTACATGAACTCGCAGCTGATCCGCATGGAAGCTGAAGCGAATGGCTACCAGGAAGGCATCGCGCTCGATGTGAGTGGGTTGGTGAGCGAAGGCTCGGGCGAGAACATCTTTGTGGTGCGCAACGGCGTAATCTTTACGCCTCCGCTGGCCAACTCGGCCTTGAGCGGCATTACACGCGACTCAGTGCTGACGATTGCGCGACACCTGGGCCTTACCGTCACTGAGCAGCCGATTCCGCGCGAGATGCTGTACATCGCCGATGAAGTGTTCTTCACGGGCACAGCGGCGGAGGTGCAGCCGATCCGCTCGATCGACAAGATCCTGGTGGCTGACGGCAAGCCGGGCGAGATTACCCGCAAACTGGGCGACGAGTTCTTCGCAATCGCCAACGGACTGAAGCCGGACCGCTTCGGCTGGCTCACGCCGGTAAACGTGCAGGCACAACAACCTGTCACCGCGTAGTCCGGCTCATAGATTTGAGGACGACCTCGTTCTGAGGCCACGGCATACTTCTTTTCAGAGAGCCCGGCACGAACTGTGCCGGGAATTGGCTGGGCAAGGACCTTTTGCACCCAATGCGGTGCAGATCACGTCTAATCCGGACTGGTAAAGTGCAAAACGAGGTCTTAATCCTTCTACCAGGCTGGGCAAAGAAGTATTAAGCTCAAATTCTGCAATGAGTTGAGCTCTGCTGCAGGTTTCTTATGCCGTCCTTGTTAAAATCGGATGATGTTTGGCCGATAAGGTACCCTAGGCCCTGATTACCCGGGCGTAACACTTCATCGACCTCCGTGGGATTTTCTTCTGGGATCGCCGCATCAAAACTAACATTACGCGGCGAGGAGTTACAGTATAGATGCAATCCGCAATGGTTAAACCCTTCTCATACGAAACGCTTCCCTCTTCC
>DASTGW010000250.1:0-4400 GCA_035718705.1 Terriglobales bacterium
TTGGTGCAATAATCCGCACTGCCGCGAAATACCTTTTCTTGAGGCAAAGTACGGGGCGGATTCAGGCATCGCCGGCGCCGCAGCCGTGTGCTTGTCAGGCAAAAACTACATCAGCTAATTCTTTACTTCCCCAAATCGCTACGTCGTCAACGACGGCGGCATTTTGCTTTCCTCCACACCGAGGGTCTTGTTAGGTGCCGAACCCACCGTGAAGACCAGGTGAGCACCTCTTGCAATATCTTCATGGCGGATCCACAGTCGGTCGAGCAACTTGCCATTGAGCGTCACCGACTCGATGTACTTGCTGGTTTCCGGCTTGCCGCCAATTCCTTTCCCTTCGATCACAAGCTGTCGTCCGTTCGCGAGGCGAATCGTCACCTTCTCAAACAGCGGAGCTGACAAGACGTAGGTCGCGCTTGCAGGATCCACCGCGTACAGTCCCATTGCACTCATGGCGAACCACGCCGACATCTGGCCGCAATCCTCGTTTCCGTCAAGGCCATCGAAGTCATTTCGATAATGCGTGAGCAGCAGCTCGCGCACACGTTCCTGCGTCTTCCACGGCTGTCCAGCCCATATATAAAGGAACGTGATGTGGTGGCTCGGTTCGTTGCCATGCACGTACTGCCCGATGTTTCCCGTCATGTCCACCACTACTTCGTTGCTGACGCCCGGTTGTTCCGCAAACAGCCGATCGAGTTTCTCAACAAATGCGTCCCGTCCGCCGAACAACTGCATGTACCCCTTTACATCATGCTGGACACAGAATGTCGATTGCCAGGCATTGGCTTCCGTGTAGTCCCGGTGTTGAGGAATATGTCCAGTGGCTTTGGGATCGAAGTTTGGGATCCATTCACCGTTGGCCAACTTCGGGCGAACGAACTTCGTCTGTGCGTCGAATACGTTGCGGAAGTTCTGTGAACGCTTGCGCTGAATGCGTGCATCATCCGCATGACCAGTCGCTTCCGCCACCTGCGCACAAGCCCAATCGCAGTAGATGTATTCGACCAGCTTGCCGATCGACTCGTCTTCCTTGTCGGCAGGGATATAGCCCATCTGTCGGTAGAGCCCGAGTCCCATGTAGTCATCTTCCATGTTGCGCTTGCGCATGGCCGCGTAGGCACGCTTCGGATCAATGCCCGGAAACTTCTTAACGCAAGCTTCCGCAATGACGCTGGCCCCGTGGTAGCCGGGCATGCAATAGGTTTCGCCATCCTGCAGCGGCCAGATGGGAAATCCGTAGATGCTCTGTTCCGCCATGGTGATAAGGCAATTCACCAAAGGCGCCACCCGGTCCTGCTGCCACAACGTGTACGACGGATGCAGCGCCCGATAGGTGTCCCAAAGCGAGTACGTGCTGTAATTGTGTTCGCCGGTTGCGAGCTGGTGAATCTGCTTGTCCATCCCACGATACTGTCCGTTGCTGTCGTCGGCCAACGTCGGCGCGCACATCATGTGGTAGAGCGCGGTATAGAAGATCGTCTTGCGCTCTTCGCTTGGATCTTCAACCTGAATTCGCGAAAGCTCCTTGGCCCACATGCGTCGCGCCGCGGCTCGTGTTCCCTCAAAATCGTACCCAGGTTGTTCCGAACGAAGATTCCGGAGCGCATTGGCGGCACTGACCATCGAGATCCCGGACTTCACAAACACCGTGGCGCCCGCCTCGAAATGAAGTACAACTTTTAAATTGCGGCCGCTTACACTGCGATTGTTGGAAGGCTTGTCGTCGACAAACACTTCCACCTTCGTCGGTTTCACCGAGAATTCAGTGGCGAAATAGATGTCGCGGTGCGGTGCCCATCTATCAACGCGGCGTCCACCCATCACCAGTGTGTCACTGACCACCGCCAGTTCCGCCGATAACACCTTGTTCTCTTCCCCGTACACGTGGTGCCAGTCGAGCAGGATGTAGGCGGGCTCATCTTTCGGAAACGTAAATCGCGCCAGCCCAGTGCGCTCCGTAGCAGTGAGTTCGGTCTTGATCTTCGCGCCGCCCGAGCTCTGCGTCAGGACCGAGTAGTATCCGGGCTCCGCTTTTTCGTCTTCGTGCGAAAAGCGGGAGCGATAGGTCCCTTCAACGTTTTTGCGTGCCTCGGGATCGGTTCCGGGTTCCAGCACAACGGTTCCGGTTCGCGGAACCAGCAGCAAATCCAGCAGGTCGCCAGCGCCGGTCCCGCTCAGATGCGTATGGCTGAAACCCATCAGGGTCGTATCGTCGTGGTGATAACCCGAGCACCAGTCCCAGTCGCGATACCCGGTGTCCGGGCTGAGTTGCACGGCTCCGAACGGCACGGTCGCTCCCGGATAGCAATGACCATGCCCTCCGGTGCCGAGGAACACGTTCACGTAGCGGGCCAGATCCAGGTTCGAGTTTGACTCCGCGAGGTTGCGAGTTTGGGCCGCGGCAGGAACTGTCTTCTCGATCAGGGTTGCTCCGGCAGCAGCCGACGCAATGGCTAGAAAGTCACGACGATTCAGCATGAAAACTCCATTGATGAAATGGAATTGATTGCAAAGAACCTAACATATTCGAACGTGACCTCGTCGTAACGCAGGAACCGTCAGCCCGCTTCTAGATGGCTGGTGTCGACGTGAGAACCGTGCACAACTGTGCCGGGCGAATCAGCGAAATACTGATCCCTTTCCATCAGTGCGAAAGTGGCGGAATTGCCCGCAATACCTCTATCAATCCCTGGCTCGCTGGCGGCGCTCACAACTTCCGTGATCGTCAAGCCAGTTAAGTAGGGAGCGCACGCTCGCACGGGCCAGGGCAATCGAACAATCCGCCGCACCGTAGTAGATATTGATCGTGTCGGCATCGGAGTCCATGGTGTATCCGCAAGGAAACACGACATCGTTGACGTCGCCAGTCCGCTCATATTCGGCCTCGGGACCAAAGATCCACGAGTCTCCTCGCAGCAAACATTTTTCCGGTTGCTGCAGGTCGAAGAGGGCCAAGCCTAATCGATACAGGCAGCCCGAGGGTGTGTGTCGAACTCCGTGGTAGATCACGAGCCACCCGCGAGGAGTTTCAATCGGCGGTGGCGACATGCCAATCTTGTTGGCATCCCACCATGCACCGCGACGGGCTTCGAGCATCACTTTGTGACTTCCCCAATGGCGCAAATCGGGTGAATACGAGATCCACATGTGAGAGCCCAGATTTGTCATCGGCCGGTGGATGAGAGCCCAGTATCCCCCGATCTTGTGAGGAAGCAGGGCAGCGTCTTTGTCGTCGGGAGACATGATCACGCCAAACCTCTCGAAGGTCTTGAAGTCCTTCGTAAGGGCCAGGGAGACACCCGGACCACCCCGAGAATATGAGGTGAATACGACAGCGTACTGCTGTAATTCCGGAACGTAGGTTATTCGAGGGTCCTCAATTCCCCAGAGCTCTTCAGGAAATTGCTCCGGGTTTGGCATGAGAGTCGGCGTCGGATCGATCTGCCATCCATCGACGCCATTGACGGAGCGCGCCGCGCAAAGATGCGAAAGCCCGCGGCGGTCTTCTACGCGGCAAAGCAAGAGGGTTACACCATCGGCGAGTCGTGTCGCGCCGGCATTAAAGACACTATTAATTGGATACGGCCAGTCTTTGCCGGTAAGGATGGGGTTCGAGGGGTGGCGATGAAGAAGCGGCTCCTCATGATTGTTTCCTGAGCTCATTGGATCTCCGATGAAATGCCTGGCGCATCAAAGCCGACTTTAGCTTTGTGTTTGGTGACAGGTATGTCTGCGTCTTTCAGCAGACGCATTTCCAGTAACGCCATCAAGAACGAGAGAGTCGACTCGGCGCCCTGGTTTTCGTTGGCCCTGTCGGGATGCAATCCATCGCGGCAGCCACCGGTGCTTGAATCGTAGAGAACGATCTGCAAATCGTTGTCGCCTAGGAACCAGTTGAATGCCGACCATGCCTCTTTCATCCAACGATTGTCTCCGGTCGTGCGAAAGGCTTGCAGGCATGCGGACACAACCGCCCCGGCTTCGACGGGTTGTTGGTCGAAGCGCGCTTTTTCGCCGCCCTTGCGATAAAAGCCCTGCGATCCGATAGGAACAAAGTGGCCTTTCGTCTCGCATCGCTGCATCGAGACAAACCAATGCAGGGACTCGAGGCCAACCTCCAGCATTGTCCTGTCGCCGGTTCGTGAAGCGCACGCGATTAGCGCTTGCGGCAAACGGGCGTTCGAATAGGCGAGCACATCCTCAAACCAGTCCCATCCCGAAGACCTGTTGGAAGCGTAGATATCGAGGAGCCGGTGCGCCATCTCATCTCTCATTTGAATGGCAGCTCTGTCACCCGAGAAGCAGGAAAGATATTCCTGAATACCAAGTGCGGCGAAGGACCACGCACGGGGGCTGTTGAAGGTGCGGATGGCAGGGAGTGCGGATTCAAAGAGCCG
>DASTGW010000251.1:0-2567 GCA_035718705.1 Terriglobales bacterium
CATTGCGCGGTAGGAAGCCGGCGAACCATGATGCCGCTCGCGCGGAGCTGAGCCTCGCGCGGATGCCGAGATCTCGTTCGGCCGCTCGGGCGGCTTCTTAGAGCAAATTTCGCTCGGCTCGAATCGGAAGGATTCCCAACGGTTTTCCGATGAGCAAGTCTATTCGGGATTGATTCGTTTTGGGAGCGAATGATGCCGAAGCCCTATTCCATCGACTTGCGTGCGCGTGTGATTGATGACGTGGCGACCGGTGCGTCGCGGCGCGAGACTGCCGAACGCTATGGGCTTAGCCCCAGCGTTGTGGTGCTTTGGATGCAGCGCTTCGAAGAGACGGGGTGCGTTTCGGCAAAGCCAAGCGGTGGCAGCACATCGCCGTTAGAGAAGCACGCCGAGTTTCTGCTGGGACTGATTACCGAACGGTCGGACATGACGCTGGACGAGATGGTCGCGGCGATACGCAAACGCAGGATCGCTGGCAGCCGCAGCGCGGTGTGGCGGTTCTTCGCTCGTCGCAATATCAGCTTCAAAAAAAACTCTATACGCCGCGGAGCAGAAGCGTGCGGACGTGGCGCGCGCCCGGCGCCGCTGGAAGCGCGAACAAGGCATGCTTGACCCGGCGCGGCTGGTGTTTATCGACGAAACCTCCACGAACACCGCGATGGTGCGGCTCCGTGGCCGCGCTCCGCGTGGCGAGCGGCTTGTCGACTACGCGCCACATGGAGCATGGGAGACAGTCACCTTCGTGGGCGCCCTGCGACAGCGCGGAATGACCGCGCCGTTTGTGATCGAGGGAGCCATGAACGGATCGACGTTTCTCGCTTATGTGAAGCAATGCCTCGTCCCAACCCTCAGGCGCGGCGAGATCGTACTCATGGACAATCTGCCGGTGCACAAGGTCGCCGGCGTCGCGGACGCGATCGAAGCGGCGGGAGCGATGCTGATTTACCTGCCGAAGTATTCGCCCGACCTCAACCCGATCGAACTCGCCTTCAGCAAACTCAAGGCGCATCTACGCAAAGCGGCCGAGCATACCATCCCACGCCTCTTGCGTCGGATCGGTCGCGTTGTCAGCAATTTCAGCGCCCAGGAATGCAGGAATTTCTTTCGCCATGCGGGCTATGTTCGAACTTGACCGGAATCTGCTCTAGCTTGGGAACGGTAAGAAAATACTGATGACTTGGTCGCGGGGGACGTCGTTGCTTATGCAGCCTGTCGGCGAGGAAGGGCTCCAGCTCCAGACGAAATGCGGCTCGACGAAGTCGAGCCGGCTTTCAGATCGAGTTCAAGACTGCCCGGCACCATGATGACCGCTTCCGGCCTGCGGCCATTCTCGAACATCGCATACTTGAGTGCTTCAGCGCGATTCACGAACAGGCCGCCGCGTAGCCCGCTTTGATCCCGGACCACCCATTCCCCGCGGCTGTTTCTGCCAATCAGGAACGGCGATTTCGAGCCGGTCGACGAAACAAGTCCGCCATTGTTCATGACTGGTCTCCTATGGCGAATGCCGCTAGTGAACGTCGAGAACGTGCAAGAGCTGCTTGCACGCAGCCTTGAACGTCGGCCAGACGTACTCGGTGAACAGCGTTGACTGCAGAAAAAGAGCGCCGATCGAGGTTACAAGCAGGGCAGTCATCGAAGTCTCTCCTTTGTTCTTGGTCTTGCGGGATGTCTCCGAGACCTTTTGCCGGCAGCAGATGCTCAGATGCGCTGCCTTCTGAATCGGTATTTCAATCCGTGGTTAGAATCTGCCTACGAGTGCATATGAATTCGAGAGCGGACCGGGGCCGATTTCATAAGTGCGGTATAAAGATCGGAGAACCGCAGTTTCGGACCAGCGCGGCGAACCGAGGCGGCACTTGTGGCGAATTGAATTGAAGCAATGGCTGCTTCGGCCCCCGAAACTCATGATGATCTCTCAGTCGCTTGGCCGCTGCCAAAGGACCGGAGCATTGGCGCCCTTGGCGGGATGTCGGGGCGCGTAACACTCGAAACGCTGCAGATCAGAGCTTGTCGTGCTGCATTCCGAGTGTGTCGTTGGCGCGCCAACTTCGGTTGCGGCTCGCCAGAACATCGAGCCGAATACGATGCAGAACGCCGCGCCGGCTACAATCTGCATGACAACAGATAGCTTCATGCGAAGTTGTCGCAGCAGGCTGGGAGGCCTTGCGTCGCCGCGATCCTCGGCACCAATCGCGGCGTGGATATTGATGCAGCGTTGCCTCGCAGGGCCTCGACAAAGGCGATCAAGATCGCAAGCGGCAACGACCCATGATGGGCGTCCACGGTATCGTCCAACTCGACCGGCATTTCCGGATGCTTGGACAGCGAGCAAAACCACGCGCCGTCTTCATAGATGGCGCGGCGCATTTTCCATCCCGGAAGCTCCAGTGCGAGCAACGCCATGGCCAGGTCGGTCCAGGCGGACGAACCGGCCAAGCGGAGCAGCTTCGCGGCAGCGGCTCCCGATTGATTGAGCGACTGCAGGCGAGGACAAGCTGCTGAGATCACCTCGGCGATGATTTCGGATGTCGGAGCACCCGAGGACCGCAGCATCTCGGCCAGTT
>DASTGW010000252.1:0-4008 GCA_035718705.1 Terriglobales bacterium
GGTGACGCTGATCCCGATGGTTTGGCTGGTGCTGGTCACATTCACTGCTGGAATCGAGAAGATCTTCCATTCAAATCCGCGGATTGGCTTCCTTGCACACGCGCGACAGTTGGCGACTCAGACAGGAGTGACGAACCAGGCCCAGTTGATCTTCAACGATCGCGTTGACGCTGCCGTGACGGGAGTGTTGCTGGTGCTGGTTGGCCTGATGATCATGCAGGCGCTTCTCGAATGGGTGCGCGTACTGAGCGGAAGAAAGGTGGCGGTAGTAAGGGAAACGCCGTTCGTGCCGAGCCAGTTCGCAGCGGAGGAAGCATGAGCCGCGCTCTGAAACTCTTTTGGCAAACCTTGCGCGAGATCTTCGACGAAGCGGCGTACGAACGGTATCTCGCGCGCGAGGGATGTACGTCTTCGCGAGAGGCGTTTGCGGCGTTCAGCGAAGCGGCGAAAACCGGAAGGGAGCGAAGGCCGAGATGCTGTTAAAAAAGTGGTATCCCAGCAACGCGGGAAAGTGGCTATTGTCGGATACCACGTAAGGCATCATGCTCGACTGGAACGCGGAGTCGAGACGATGCTGAACCTTCTGATATGTAGAAAACTGCTGCTTTCCATTCTTCTCACTACAGCATCCCTAAGCGCACAGAATCCGCCGGCGATTCCTGCTCCTGCAGTTCGCGATGGCCAGCATGACTTTGATTTCGAAATCGGAAGCTGGAAGGCGCACTTAAGGCGCTTGGTAAAACCTCTGTCGGGATCGACGACTTGGATCGAACTCGACGGTACCTCGGTTGTACGGAAGATCTGGGACGGCAAGGCAAATATCGGCGAACTCGAGGTGAGTGCCGGCGACAAGCATGTCGAGGGGCTCACGCTTCGTCTCTACAACCCCGAGTCGCATCAGTGGCGCCTCTCGTGGGCGAACAGTAATGACGGCCTTCTTGCGGTGCCGACCGTCGGCCAGTTCAACAGCAACGGAGTCGGCGAGTTCTACGACACGGAAGACTTCAACGGGCGAGCAATCCTGGTTCGCTTTCTCTTTCTTGATGTGACCAAGGATTCCTTCCGCACCGAGCAGGCGTTCTCAGCCGACGGCGGCAAAACCTGGGAGACAAACTGGATCGGGACCTTCACGCGAATCAAGGATCAACCTCGATAACCTCGGAACAATTCACCGTCTCGCGGTGTCTGTTCCAGAATGGCCGCCGCCAAATCCAGATGGGTGCTGAGCATTGGTGCGGTCGTTCTGCTGTTGGGCTTCACCGTATTGCTTGTTCATACTTATCGCCCGGAGTGGTTCCAGATTCCGGTGTCGGGCGTCAGCGCCGAGGAGTACCGCGTATTCTCCGGTTTTCTGAATGATTTCGTGCAGCAGCAGCAACAAAACGGCAATTACCAAAAAGCGACCAAGTTGAGAGTCGTGAATGAAACTTTCCTTCGCCGCGATCCTGGCAATATGCTACCGCTTGATGTCGTCAGCCTCGGATCGGAACAGATGGGGCGCGACTTCTATCGCAAGAACCGAAAACGTTTCCCGCTGCAATCCGAGTTCGAGACCAGGCTATTGGTAGAGCTGGTGAGTAACAGCTACGCGGAGAAGGCTTCCTGGGGTGGATTCGGTTCAAGTACCCCAAACGACTCGTATACCCCTGGGATATTTTCCCTTTCCCGGCCTGGATTCAACGGTGAGAAGAGTGCTGCGATCCTGTACTACTGGCTCCGCTGCGGCGGCATCTGCGGCCAATCAGGATGGGTACTGCTCAGGAAGGTCAACGACACGTGGCATATCGAAAAGTTCGGTATGAGCGTGATTCGGTGACGCTTGCGAACCAACAGTTCAGCTTGGAGCCGCCATTGATTCCGTATGTCCCCCACTGCTTTTTCCACTGCCATTTCGGCTAAACTGCTCACGTGCGAGTGCTGGGGATCGATTGCGGAACGGAGTTCACCGGCTACGGCGTGGTGGAGCAAGTTCACGAGCGCGATCTGCGCTACGTCTGCTGCGGCACCATCCGGCTCTCTCCCAAGCGCCCCATGCCCGATCGACTGAATGAAGTTTTCGAGAGGTTGCGCGCGGTCATCGGCGAATCCAAGCCTGAGATGGTCGCCATCGAAGACGTTTTCTATGCCGTGAATGCCAAGTCCGCGCTCAAGTTGGGACAGGTGCGCGGGGTGGCGATGTTCACGGCAGCGTCGTGTGGGCTGAGGGTCGCGGAGTACGCGCCGCTCTCCATCAAATCGGCCGTTGTAGGATATGGGAGGGCGGAAAAGTCGCAGGTGCAGCACATGGTGACCACCTTGTTGCGCCTGGATGCGCCGCCGGAATCGCCCGATGCGGCTGACGCTTTAGCGATCGCCATCTGCCACCTGCACACGTGGAGCACGCTGGAGCGGCAGGGAATCGCGAAGCCCGCCGTGGCATCCAAGTAAGAGGACATGCGCAAAGTCTCGCTTCTTCTGATCGCAATTCTGATATCACTCGCGGCCACGGCCCAGAACGCGGAACCCAGTCTTTCACCCGACGACCCTAACGCGGCTCAGGCAGGCCCGGTTGTGACTTTCGCCCAAAACTGGCCGGCCGCGACACCAGCCTTTTTCAGCGTAGCGGTTTCCTCCACCGGACGCGTTGCGTATCAGTCCTCGGCGAAGGAGAAGGCCGGCGATCCGTACGAGGTGAAGTTCACCATATCTCCGGAGAACCAGAAACTGGTGTTTCAACTCGCCGATCATCTCAAACATTTCCACGGCGACTGGGACTACAAGAAAGGCAAGATCGCCTTCACCGGCACGAAGACCCTTTCGTTCAAGGATGCGAATAATAACTTCACCACGACCTACAACTGGTCAGACAACTTGCAAATCCAGCAACTCACGACCCTCTTTCAGAGCATCTCGGAGACTATTGAACTTGGCCGCAAGCTGGCCGACACCTATCGCTTCGATAAGCTCGGCGTGGATGCGGTATTGAAGTCAATGGAAGCGGCGGCCAAGAACAATCAGTTGGCCGAGATCCAGGCCGTGCAGCCGATCCTCTCGAAACTCGCCAAAGACTCTTCGCTCATGAACATTTCCCGACGCCGGGCAGAGTTCCTGCTCTCGAAGATTTCTAAAGGGGCAGCTGTCGCAGGTCAGCCGTAAGTCCTTTCCTTTTCCTAAGTTGGGCAATTACAGCAACTTAGGGTCGCCCAGGTGTGTCTAATAGAGTAGGCTTGAAAGGGAGAATTCCTATGGCGAAGCAAACTCTGTTTCGCACGATAACTGCGGCAGCGTTCCTGCTGTTCGCACTGCTCACTCCAGCTTTATTCGCAGATTCCTACGCCAGAATTGTTCGCCTGAGCGAAGTCGATGGCAGCGTACAGATCGACCGCAACACGGGCAAAGGTTTCGAAAACGCAATTCCTAACATGCCGGTTACGCAAGGCGTTCGACTGGAAACCGGTGACAACGGACGTGCGGAAGTTGAATTTGAAAACGGCAGCGTCCTTCGTCTAGCGGACAATACGTCCGTCGAGTTCACGCAGCTTTCGTTGGCCTCGAATGGCGATCGCATGAGCGATGTGCGCGTCAACGATGGCCTGGTGTACGTCAATTACAAGCACAAAGGTGATGACGAGTTCCAGCTCTCGTTTGCGAACCAGTCGGTGAATCTCACGAAGGATGTTCATCTGCGGTTGAACCTGGATCGTGCAACGGCGCAATTGGCAGTGTTCAAGGGTGAGGTCAATATCCAGGGCCAAGGCGAAAGCGCAAGAGTGAAGAAGAACGAAACCTTCACTCTCGACCTGAACGATGGCGCGCGTTATGAGCTGGCGAAGAACATTGAACCGTACTCCGCTGACGAATGGGACCACGAGCGCGATCAGTATTTGCAGCAATACGCGTCGGCGCAGAACCGTTCCAATTCTCCGTATTCCTATGGGTTCAGCGACCTGGATCGCTACGGGAATTTCTTTGACGTGCCGGGCTATGGATTGCTGTGGCGTCCCACTTCATTTGGTCCCGGATGGGATC
>DASTGW010000253.1:0-3863 GCA_035718705.1 Terriglobales bacterium
GGGCTGTTGCATGTCTTCGTCGCCGCGAAACACGACTGAGCCATTCGAGAAAATGGTCACAATTTCGCCTGCATCACTGCTGACATGAAGATCGAGCAGCACCCGGCCTCCTTGCGCCTTGTACCCGTTGAGATTGGGCGGAATCTCAATCAAGCGACGAAGCACTCGCGGTCCATCGGACCATTCGTCCCCAGACTTCACGGTGCTCCAGTCTGAATCCTGGATGCTCGCGCTCTCAGGATGTGGAACATCCGCATGCCACCGCCATTCGGTTATTGGCAAAACGGTCAAGGATTGCAGACGATCTAGCGCTGGCTTGTACGGATTCTGAGCCTCGATAGTGGACTGCTGTGCATGCAGGACGGCTGGTAGGAAGATGCTCAATATCGAGATGCTTAGGAAGATTCGTCTCACCGGTTTCCACCTGACAGGGTTTTCCTGAAGAAAACGACGGTACGTTGTATCGCTTAGTGGAACCGGATGGCAAATTCCGGATGTCGATTGGAATGCCACTTCAACTCCAAGAACGAAAGAGCAGGCTCTTCATCAGGGAAATACCTGACCTTCGGGCGAATTCGTTCGTTCACACCATAGGAACCATCGGACGGTTACTCCATACACCCTTGCCCGACGTTTTACTTGAATATAGTCAGGAACTCTCAAATAATTGTGCAGCTCTGTTTTCGCGCAGGAAGCTGCTTGCAGCACTCAAAGGCCAACGACAATTCGCAAAAGCTCGGCCCACATGCCGAAGACGCAACTTCACGCGCGATCACGCTTACAGAAACGTCGCTGGATTCAGCCCAGGCAGCCGACCTGCAGAAGATCGCAGAGATCGCCCTAGCCATTTCGCGAAGCTCAGGCGCCGCTATCGCATGGGGAAATTCACGCAAGATGGTTTGCGCTGCCTCCAGCGGAGATTCGGCTCCTCCGGTAGGCACTCCCATCGATCCAGCCGCGGGCCTTGCTCGGGATTGCATACGAAACGGAGAGCTTGCCTGGTGTATCGACGCGTCATTGGATGTCCGGGTCAGCCACGAAGCTTGTGAAGCTCTCGGCATTCGATCACTCCTGTACTTACCGATTTTCGATGACACCCGAATTTCCGGATTACTAGGTGTTTTTGCTCCGGAGGCAGGCCACTTTTCCAACGCCGATGTCGCCCGACTGAAACAGCTGGCAGCTTCCATTGGAGAGGTGCTTTCAAAACACGATCTTCGATGTATTCCTGAGCTGGTGATCCCTCAGCATCGCCCTGAACCAAGGGTGGATGCATCCAAGATTCCCGTAGCAGCTGACTCCATTGGACCAGAGTCGCAAGATGTTAGTGAATCGGTGTTGTCGTCTTCCTTCAGCAGCACCGGGTCGCGGATGCGCATCCCTTTCCTGACTGCTGCCGCAGTGGGATTGATTATTGCCACAGGGGGCTGGCTTTCTTATCGGGGATCCAATCGCGTTCAAGCCAAGAGCACGCCTCTCGCAATCGTAAGTCAACCGGCGACTCTCGCTCCAGCGCCGGTCACCCCTTCAACTGTTGAGCCGGAAAGAACAACGGCCATCTCGGACGCGAAGATTGTGGTTGTTATCGATCCCGGCCACGGCGGCCGCGACAAGGGCACGACCAGTTCTACGGGACTTCTTGAAAAAGACCTTACGCTCGACATCGCAAAGCGCCTCGGAGACTTACTTAAAGATCGCCTCGACTGCGAGATTGTTCTCACCCGAACTGAAGACAAGTTCGTCCCCTTGGAGACACGTGCCGAAGTCGCGAACAACGCTCACGCTAATTTTCTAATTTCCATCCACGGAAATTCTTCGTCGTATGACGACGTCCGTGGAATCGAGACTTATTACTACCGGCCTAATATCGAATTGAGTGAAGCCGATGCCGATCCAGCAGAAGCCGCCAAATCGTTCGCGAACGACGTTCAGTCCGCCCTCTTGACTGGTTTGAAAGATGGCAAGAAGATGCTTCGGGATCGAGGCGTGAAGTCAGCGTCCTTCGTTGTTCTGCGCGAAGTCCAAATGCCGGCTGCGTTGTCGGAGATTTCCTTCATGTCCAGTAGTCGTGACGCGGAACAACTGGATTCTCCGGAATACCGCGATCGAGTAGCG
Source organism: Terriglobales bacterium (assembly GCA_035718705.1). Classification (GTDB taxonomy): domain Bacteria; phylum Acidobacteriota; class Terriglobia; order Terriglobales; family Acidobacteriaceae; genus DATMXP01. Next base: position 2,116 of record DASTGW010000253.1, read on the forward strand.
GAAGCATTATATAAGGGTATCTCCACCCACCTCTCGCGTACGAAGTCTCTAAACGCGCTTGCCGACTTGAATCAGAAACGCGCTCTTGATACGCAAGCTACTCCTGCTTCGGAATCAAGATAATCTTCTCGAGCCCGCCGGAACTGTTTTCCACGATGTAGTAGTTAAATCCTGAACCCTCGAGAATCGTCGACAATACATCACGCGGTTTGCCAGGGCCCATGGTGAACGTCACCTGATCAAGCATGCTGTCTGAGAATGGCATATCGATGACGGCTCCGGTCTTTTCTCCTACAGCGTACAGAACGTCAGCTAAGTTCGCGTTTGTAGCTTCGATCCGCAGAAGGCCATTTGTGTAATCCACTTTCGGACCGCGACCGGAGGCATCAACTTTCTTTGGAGTGGTTCCGCGAGTAGACGTGATGCTGCGTTGCGTAGTGAGAGGCGGCGACATTAGAGGCGGCTGAAAAACTCGTTTGGCAGTGATCGCATTCTGAGTTCGGGGAACTGTGCGATTCGCTTTTTCTGAATTGAGCCCAAACTGTAAGACTACTTGGTTCCCATCGATCGACATCTGTGAACTTGTATTCGGACTTGCTTCGTCAAACACAATTCGATAGAGGGGCGGATCCTCTTTGAATTGGGCCATCCTGATGCCGGTCAGGCTCGAGCGCAGCGTATCTGGAATCGATTTAGTAGAGGGTAGCCCGGCCACAACTCCCGGCAAGTCCAGCACCAATCGTTCCGGATCATGCAACGTGCTTTTGCGCGGCGAGACGGCAGAGTTAAAGGTAAGCGTTACCCTGGAATCACCAAAATCAATGTTCGTAAGCCGATTGCTCCCTGGTACGGTGGGGCGCTCTCGAGGTGGAGCGACGGGTTTTGCAGCAGGTGACGCCGGCATTTTTGCCGCTGCAATGGACGCAGAAGTCGCAGCCCCATTTTCCCGAACAATAATCATGAACTTTCCCGGCTCGTTTCTGGTCTCGTAAGCGACCGGCTTTTCGAGATCGAGCACTACGCGAGTAATTGGCCTTCCTCGCGCGTCGTTTCCAAAGATTGCGGCTCGAACATCTCTTACAGAATGAGTTCCAACCTTCGTTCTCGTGATGCCTGCCTTCGGCAGAACGCCAGCGAAATCAAAGATTAGTCGGTAAGGGTCGCTGAGCTTCGAAACCTTTGGGGGAATTGGAACGTTAGCAACCGCGAGAGTTAAGTTAAGGGAGCCATGATCTTCGGCAGCGGAAATGTCGGTAAGTACACTATCAGGATTCGCCGTCCCTGATGCTTGAGCCTGAAGGAAGCAGGCGTTTCCCGCCAGGTACAGGACCGTGAGGAACAATAGTTTTACGTTTAGTTCGACGCGGCGAAACAAATGCATACAAGAACACTTCGGTTTCGAGTGTAAGAGTGAGAAAAATAGTATTTCACGTTTTTGGCAGGAACTCATTTGAGCCGCACATTCAAGAATGAGTTCTTAGAAACTGGGCAATGCCTTCCACGACCTGCCGCTGCCGCGCCTCTCCCATCTCTGGATAAATCGGTAGAGCCAGCACTTCCTTGCACGCCTGCTCGGAAACAGGAAAATCTCCGGCTCTTCCGCCCAAATCCTTGAACACAGGCTGAAGATGTAAGGGATACGGGTAATAGATTTCGCTGGGAATTCCTTTCTCAGTAAGGAACTCACGCAATTTGTCTCGCTGCGATACACGAATTGTGTACTGGTTGTAGATGTGATGGTAGCCACT
>DASTGW010000254.1:0-5844 GCA_035718705.1 Terriglobales bacterium
TGGCCCCGCCATTGGAGAGGTACCGTTTTCCTTTTCCGAATGGCAACTCCCAGGTGAAGTTAGTCACAAAGCGATGACGAATGTCGAGAATCGAATTACTCATCTCCGAGGCGTAGTCGTACCCGTTCTGCGGCAGCGGACCCGCGGTCAAGTTGTCGCCGAAGTTCGACATCCCATGGCTCCAGGTGTAGTTCACCGCATATCCCACGCCCTTGGACATGCGACGTCGCAATGAAACTTCCAAGCCGTTGTAGTCACTATTGCCGTCGTTCGTCGCAAGTTCCAGGTAAGCGTGTTGTCCAGTGAGACCGCACTTACCGGTGACAGTGTTAAGAGTATCGACCGACGACACGGTGTTGAGGTTCGCATAGGGGAACGAGACCACAGGGCAAGCCCCGTCTCTGCCCGTGATGAGTCCCTGGTTAGCGTTTCTGAGCCGGTTCATCTTTCGACCCCAATTGCCGACGTACGTGGTCGAGAGAACGGTATCTTCAAAGAGCTGGAATTCCGGTCCAAAGCTCGCCTGTTCCACGTAGCTCGATCTTTGGTTGGGGTCTTGAGCACGCAATTGAATCTTGGTGAGATCAACCGCTGTTCCGGCAATGGTGTTGAGCGGGAAACCATTCTTCAGTTGGAACAGTGGCGTGGAACTGCCCACGCCCTGATTCAGTTGCAGGTCCTTGAGGAAGGGCGGATTTAGTTGCAGTAGGCTCTCGGAACCGATGCGATTGCTGTGCTGGAAGAAAACGCCGTAGCCGCCGCGCACTACCACGCGCTTTGAGAGTTGGTAAGCGAGCCCGAGGCGTGGGGCAAAGTCGTTCTTGTCGGGATTGATAAGCGCACGATCGGCCCAACCCGAAGCGTTCGCCGCGGCAGTGACAATTCCGCCGCCATTCGCCGGTGTGAAATTGGAAGTCAAATTGTCGCGGCTCATCACCGGAGCAAAGAGTTCATAGCGCACACCGTAGGTAATGTTCAGCTTGGAGGTAGCTCTCCAACTGTCCATGCCGTAGAAGGAGTGCCCTGGCTGGAAATAGTGGACTACCAACGGCGTCGTGAAGTGGGTGGCATCCACGTCGCCAAGCAGAAAGTCAGCGAGTCCAAACGCACCGCCTGCGGTGTAAACACCGTTGATCTGGAGTTCGCCTTGCGGCGCACGAATGTCAGCAAAATTGTCGCTGCGGCGGAGATACTGATAGCCGAACTTGAAACTGTGACTGCCCTTCAGCCAACTGAGATTTTCGATGATGTTCCAGCCCTGCGTCACCTGCGATTGTGGACGCCAGGGAGAGGTCCCCAGGCGAGTAAAGCCGGTAATCTCGATGGGCGGCAATCCGGCGGTGTTCTGCGTGACAGGAATTCCGTTTAGACCAAAGTTAGATGCAAGCGAATTACCGATCTCGACACCGACGGGATCGCTATGAGCGAAGTCGCGATTGAACCCAAAGCGCAAGTCGTTCAGCAGTGTGTTGGAGATGTTGCGTGTCCAACCCATCGAGAACTGTTGGGTATGGATGCGATATTGCGTCGCAAAATTTCCATTTCCAACGGCGGGGTCAGAAGTCCAAGTCGGATCCTGGCGGCTTACGTGGTAATAACTGTAGCTTCCGAAAATATGATTGGTCTGGTTAAGCGTGTGGTCAACGCGGCCATCTAGCGAATACGTGTCGTTAGGTACTGCCGTGGAAAAGATGTAGTTCGGCGCCCCCGTCCAACTGCCAGGCGTACCTTGCAAAGCCACGAGCGCCGGGACATTCGGATCAGGAAACAGTGCCGCCAGTTTCTGTCCGACGGGATCAATACAAGGCTGCCCGGTTGTGCTGGTAGCTTGAATTATTTTTCCGACAATGCAGCCTGTTTGACCTGCTACCGGGGAGTCACTCAATGCCTGTTTGTACTCGGTAAAGTTGCCTTGCTTCATCAGAGGCGTCGGAACCGTGCTCTGGATAGTGTTCGCGCGACGGCTACTGAAACGCTGATAGTCTGCAAAGAAGAAAGTCTTGTCTTTAATGATTGGACCACCAATAACGCCGCCGAATTGATGCTGATTGAAGCGGCCCTTCGGCTTATGGTTGTGTTTGTTGATCCAGGAGTTGGCGTCAAAGATGCTGTTACGGGCAAACTCGAAGATGTCGCCGTGGTATTTGTTCGTTCCGGACTTGATGGTCGCGTTGATCACCGCGCCGGCGGAATTGCCGAACTCGGAAGAGTACGTTCTCGTCTGTACTTTGAACTCTTCGATAGCATCGGGCGGCGGTTGTACCACCTGCACAGAGAAGTCCTGCAGGTTCTCGGACCAGGAATTGTTGTCGATGCCGTTCAGCAGGAAGTTGTTCTGCGTCTCCAGGTTCCCGTTGACGCTGAAGCGATCTGGAGCTGGATTCGCCGCCGCATAGAACTTCTGCACGCCGGGCTCTAACAGCGCAAGATCGGAATATCGCCGGCCGTTTAAGGGAAGGTCATTCACCTGCCGAGTGGCAACGACGGCGCCCACATCGGCCGTTTCCGTTTTCAACAACGGCTCGGCGCCAGTAACCACGACTTCCTGGTTTACCGACCCAACCGTGAGAACAGCGGAGATGCCCAGCCGGTCCTGAACGTGCAACACGACGTTATCTCGAACTACGCTCTGAAAGCCGGTCGCGGAGATCTTTACGGTGTAACGTCCGGGGATGAGCGCCAGCACCTGGTACTCGCCGGCCTCATTCGCAACCGTGTTGACCGCGACGCCTCTATCCACATTCGTGACGGTGACATTCGCGTTCGGAATGACCGCACCGGAAGAATCTGTAATCTTGCCCACGATCGCCCCACGATCGATCTGGGCCGATACTGACATAGCTAGCGTCACAACTATCGCCATCAACAGCGCAATTCGAGCGATAGACTTCAGAGCGACTGATCCTTGCCTCATGAACAGCCTCCTATTGGAGCCCGCGAATCCGAGACTTCATGCACAAAAATATGCCGGGGTTGCCGCACAATTGATCGTCGATAGAAATTCCACGACGGTTTCGGCCCCCACGAACCGAAACGATTCGGCTTGTTTACACTGACCCAAAAATGTTGTCAAGCGCTTATTGGCGAAGCGACCCAGATATGCTGTTTCATAGGGAGCACTCTTAATTTGCATAGCATCTCCCCGTCGAGACACAAACCTCGAACCGTCGCTCGCCAAGGTTCGTGAGCTTCCGAACGCGAAGATTCCACGCCCTCACCAAACCCGCTTTGGTCGCGATGCCAAAACGTTTTGGGTTTTTATTGACAACCGAGATAGCGAATGTAGAATTCCCGTCCATTGTGGTGGGGAACGCGTCAACGTACACGCGCAGCCTTGCGTGATCTACCTTGACGTGAATCTTCGAGTTCAGATTTCTGATTCAGTTCTTCTCTTGTTTCAGTACGTCGCGAAGCTGATCTCGAAGGCTTTCAGCGCGAACAATTTCAAAGGAGGCCTAATGGCAATCGGGGTTAACAAGAAGCTTTCTGTTCTCGTGGTCACGGTAGTGGCATTTTGTTTGGTTGCGATCTTCTCTTCTTCCGTCGTTCGAGCCCAATCGCCAATCACCGTGGGAAGTAACCCGACCCTGGTTGCACAACCGGTCCCCATGGACCGCGGTGCTGCCGCACTCTGGCAAAGCCTGCAGAAACTCCATACTCGCGCAAGTTTGTTGATGGTCACCGCGCACCCCGACGATGAGGATGGCGGAATGTTGACCTATGAGTCGCGAGGTCAAGGCGCTCGGGTCGCCCTGCTCACGCTCAACCGCGGCGAAGGCGGAGCCAACGTAATGTCCTCCGACTATTTCGATTCACTGGGGTTGGTACGCACCCAGGAACTGCTCGCGGCAGGCCGCTATTACGGCGTGCAACAGTACTGGACTTCAGTCATCGACTATGGCTTCTCGAAAACGAAGGATGAGGCACTCGGCAAATGGGGACACGATCGGGTGCTCGGAGAAGCCGTGAGAGTGGTTCGCATGACGCGCCCGCTGGTGGTCACTTCCGTCTTCGTCGGCGGCCGCACCGACGGTCATGGCAATCATCAAGTAGCAGGCCAGATGGCGCAGGAAGCGTTCAAGGCAGCCGCCGATCCCAACATGTTCCCCGAGCAACTGAAGGAGGGACTGCACCCATGGAAGCCGCTGAAGGACTACGCTCGCGTTCCCTTCGCGCGCATCACCGACAAAGGAATTTACGACTACGCTGACGGAAAGTACTATCCCGCCGAATTTCAAAATTACGTGACCGGCAAGGTCGAAACCGGCCAACTTCCCACCGCTGTGGAGGTTCCGGAAGGCGAGTTTAACCCGTTGCTCGGACTTACCTACGCACAAGTTTCGCGACTTGGCTTGGGTTATCAGAAATCCCAGAACGGCGGTACCGGCCTCGTTCCCGCCGAACAAGACGCAGCCCCATACCACCGGTTTGCTTCCGTGATTCCGGCACAGGACAAAGAATCTTCGTTCTTCGACGGCATCGATATCACTCTGCCCGGCATTGCCACACTCGCCCAGGGCGGCGATGCAACATTTCTCAAGGAAGGTTTGACCCAAATCAATGGACTCGTCGAGCAGGCGATGAAAGGATTTTCGGCGGAACATACCGAAGCGATCACTCCCACCTTGGCCTCTGGACTGAAAGCCACCACGGATCTGATCCAGAAGGTAATCAGCAGCAACTTAACGGATGATTCGAAGTACGACGTCACCCACGAATTGAAAGTGAAGGAAGCGCAATTTCAGAATGCGATTGCAGAGTCTTTGGGCATCACATTAGTCGCTACCGTCGCCCCGGAGAAGGAACCTACCGGTCCCTTTGCGCGGTTCTTCCGCAACCCGGAAACTTTTCAGGTCGTAATCCCTGGCCAACAGTTCCATGTGAACGTGCATGCGTACAACCCAACCAAGACGGCGGTACAGGTGGACGAGGTTACATTGATGGCGGCCAATGGAGAAAACTGGTCTGCGTCCGCTGACAAACCCGTTGCTGGGTCGCTGAATCCCTCTGAAGCAAAGGATATGCGCTTTGCTGTAACCGTACCTCAGGCAGCAGCCTTCACTCGTCCGTACTTTACGCGTCCTGATATCGAGCAACCCTACTACGATGTCAATCAGCCGCAATATCGAAACATGCCACTGGCTCCCTACCCGCTCGTTGCGAAAGTGCGCCTGAGTGTGAATGGAACGCCGTTCGAAATTTCGGAAACTGTCCAGACCGTGAAACGCGTTACCGGACCGGGTACTGTCTTCGAACCACTCATCGTCGGCCCTGCGATCTCCTTATCGATGACGCCGACCTCCGGTATCGTCCCGTTGGGTACAAAAACGTTTGATCTCACCGTCACCGTTCATAGCAACGTCAAAGGACCGGCAAAAGGAACCGTGAAACTGGATCTACCCTCTGGATGGCAGGCCCCGCAAGAAGAGTTCTCCACTTCCAAGGACGGCGAAGACCAGAACCTAAAGTTCCATGTCACGCCAGGAAAAATTCAAGAACAGCCCTACACGCTAACAGCGATAGGGACCTACGAAGGGCACGACTACAAGGAAGGCTTTCATACCATCGGGTACCAAGGCCTCACCCCGTACAACTTGTACCGCCCGGCTTCTTATCGCACCAGCGGAGTGGACGTGAAAGTAGCTCCGGGGCTTAACGTGGGATACATCGTGGGTGCGGGTGACGATGTGCCGCTTTCACTGCAAAATCTCGGGATCAACGTGCACTTCCTTTCGCGCGAAGACCTTGCCGGCGCTGATCTTTCGAAGTTCAACGCCATCGTATTGGGCGTGAGGGCCTATGCGGTGCGTGAAGATCTAAAAACTTACAATAATCGACTTCTGG
>DASTGW010000255.1:0-4217 GCA_035718705.1 Terriglobales bacterium
ACGCACCTTTCTCGAGATCACCGAGGAGCAACTGAGCACGTGGAAGAAGACTCCACTCGCAGTGAACACGCAGCCCGACATCAGCCACGTCGGCAATCGACGCACCATTGATATCGCTATGCGCGCCGGCGTGTGGCTGCGTTCCGACAGCATCGAGATCGAAGAGCCAATCCAGATCGATCAGATCGCCAACCGTCCGCCCTGGCTCGCTGCCATCATGGAGGACGGATACCAGCGCCAATACGACATCAACAAACTTGCGCCCGAAGCGGCTGGCGTGAATCGCATGGAAAACTACATGCTTCACACCCTCGACCTGCGCGCAAACTACTGGTCTCTCTGGACTGAGTCCGACAACCTGAAGACCTACAATGAGCGCTATCCGCGCGGCTTTGAACGCATTCGAGCTAGCCTCGGATACCGCGTCCGTCCGGCGTGGGTTTGGCAACGCAAGCGTTACAACACTTCGGAACTCGTCGTCTCGGTCGTTAATCGCGGAGCAGCAGGCGTCCCCGGAGTTCTTTGGCTTACGGCTGAAAGCGAGGACAAAAAATGGAAGCAGCGCGGCGCTCTTGATCCTGGACAACCTAACGGCGGCGGTAATCGCGAGTGCTCTTACCTTCTGCCCAAGGGTTTCGTCGGAAAGGTCAATCTCTCCGCCGAGCTTGAGATTCGGCCCGACGTCTTCCGTCCCATCACCTGGGCATGCGAGCAGCCGCTCAACACCGACGGCTCCATTTCCATCGACGTTCGCGACATCAACGATCCGTCGTGGCGCAAGGGAGTGTAGAGCGAATTCATGTCATCCGCCGTGACTCCCGCCCGCCAAGCCATTCGTCACCTTCGCTGGTGGATCGCGGCGGTTCTCTTCGCCTCCACGGTCATCAATTATCTCGACCGCCAAACCCTCTCGCTGCTGGCGCCGTTCCTCAAAACGCAATACCACTGGACCAACAGCGACTACGCCGCCATCGTAATCGCCTTCCGCGTCGCGTATGCCATCGGGCAAACCGCCTTCGGCCGCCTCATGGACAAGATCGGCACGCGTCGCGGACTCACCCTCACCGTCGCCTGGTACTCGCTGATTTCGATCCTCACTCCGCTGGCGAACGGACTCTACAGTTTCGGCTTCTTTCGTTTTCTTCTCGGAGCGGGCGAATCCGCCAATTGGCCCGCCGCCACCAAGGCCGTGTCTGAATGGTTCCCCAAGCAGGAGCGCGGGCTCGCAACTGCCTTCTTCGACAGCGGCTCGTCTATTGGCGGCGCCATCGCACCTTTCATTGTTCTCTCCATTTACTTTCGCTGGGGATGGCGGCCCGCCGTCATCGTCCCCGGCCTCCTCGGCTTTTTCTGGATCCTCCTGTGGCGAAAGGTCTACAGCCCCCCGGAATCACACCCGCGCATCTCCGACTCCGAACTCCAGATGCTCGCCGACGATAAGCGCGACATGCTCGCGAACAATACGCGACGTCTCCCCTGGCGCGACCTGTTCAAACTTCCACAGACGTGGGGAGTAATCGTAGCCCGCGCTTTCACCGATCCAGTGTGGTATTTCGTGGCCGACTGGTTCCCGATTTATCTGGTCGCCAAAGGCATAGACCTGCGCAGTGGATTCATTGCCGTGTGGGTTCCGTTCATCGCCGCCGACCTCGGCAACTTCTTCGGAGGTTGGGCTTCAGGATGGTTGATCAAGCGCGGATGGTCACTTGGGAGCGCCCGGAAAGCTCTCGTCATCTTCGGAGGAATTGGCGTGACAACACTGATTCCGACCATCTTCACCACTCAGTTGTTCCCCATTACGGCGCTGTTTGCCTTTGCGACATTCTCTTACGCAGCCTTCAGCACCATCGCCAACTGTCTGCCGTCGGATTTATTCGAGAGCGGCTCTGTCGCCAGCGTCAGCGGCATCACCGGTACCGGCTCAAGCATCGGTACCATCATCGCTTTCTATCTGGTCGGACACTTCTCCGATCTTCACCACGGCGTGCACGAGTTCGACCCCATCATGGTCGTCGCCGGACTCATTCCATTCATCGGAATGCTGCTCGTACTGATGCTCGTCCGCAACTCGCGCGCCACCGAAGAAGGACTCGTGCGACCGCTCTAGCGCACTGCACCTTCGTTCACGATCTCTGGCTTCAATAGCGCCGCCGAATGCAGATCGAGATACACGGTTGTGTTCGCGTGAGTTCTTAGGATTGATGCCGGCGCCATTGGACCAACATCACCCTGCAGACAAGCTGCGACCGCCGGGGCTTTTCGCGCGTCCGGCACTACAGCGATGATCTCTTTCGCTTTCAGCACTTGCCGGATGGTCATCGAGATCGCCTGCTTCGGAACATCATCGAACGTTTTGAACCATCCCTCCCCGAGTTGCTGCTTCCTGCAGGCTTCGTCGAGATCGACCACAATGTAGGCTTCGTTAGTCTCGAAGTCAGCCGGAGGATCGTTGAAAGCCAGATGTCCGTTCTCCCCGATACCAACAAACGCGATGTCGATCGGCGCCTTCCGAATTTCGCGCGATGTCTCCGCGATCACCTTCTTCACGTCACCATCGCCGTCCAGCAGGTGATACCGCGTGATGCCCGCTTTCTCGATTAAGCGTTCCCGCAGATATTTCCGGAAACTGGCAGGGTGAGTCACGGGAATTCCCAGGTATTCGTCGAGATGAAACATCTCTACCTTGCCCCAGTCGATTCCCTGCGCCTTGGTGAGTTCGTCCAGAAATTCAAACTGGGACGCGCCGGTAGCCGCGATGATGCGTGCCTCGCCCCTCGCAATAATGGCATTTCTTATCGACGTCGCCGCCTGCTCTGCCGCTGCCCTAGCAATTGCGGCCTTATCCGGAAGAACTTTTACCTGCATACCCAACTCCTAAGTGAGGGTGGCCCATTCAAACGTTCTTTGGCTTGAGCGGGCTAGCTTCAGCATTTCAAGCAAAACAAAATATTCGAAAGCAAAAGAAAGTAAACTGGGCTACACTAACACGATCTCGCAGCCAGGATCAATTGAACCGTGCCTACGACTGCAATGCCGATTCGCAATGTAGAGGAACTGGAAGAACTGCTCTCCCGCCCTTCGCCGGCCGATGTGGAAGCGGTATCCCAACTTAACGGCGACATCCTCATCCTCGGCGTAGCCGGAAAAATGGGCCCGACGCTCGCCAAACTCATCCGACGTTCGATTCAGGAATCGGGCGCTCCTAAGCGCACCATTGCGGTCTCTCGCTTCTCCGATGCCCGCGTCCGCGCCGCTCTTGAGAGTCATGGCGTCGAGACCATTTCCGCCGACCTGCTCGAACCCGGCTCGCTCGCCAAACTTCCCGACGCCGCGAACGTCATCTTCATGGCCGGTCGAAAATTCGGCACCGAAGGCGAGGCGCATCTCACTTGGGCTGCCAACACGTTCCTTCCCGGCCTCGTCGCCGAGCGTTATAAACATTCGCGCATAGCCGCTTTTTCCACCGGGAACGTCTACGGCCTCGAAAAGATCGACTCCGCTGGACCGACCGAGTCCACTCCCACTGCCCCGGTCGGCGAATACGCGCAGGCGGCACTGGGACGTGAGCGTATGTTCGAATACGGCTCCTGCAGGTGGAAAACGCCCGTCACGATTTTGCGCCTGAACTATGCGGTGGAACTGCGTTACGGAGTTCTCGTCGACATCGGTCTTGCCGTTTACCAGCGCCGTCCCGTCGATCTGCGCACTGGCCGCGTGAACGTCATCTGGCAGCGTGACGCCAATTCCGTCTGTCTGCGCTCTCTGGCCCACGCACAATCGCCTCCGCTGATCCTCAATCTTACTGGGCCGGAAACGCTCTCTGTTCGCTGGATTGCCGAAGAATTCGGCAAACGCTTGCACGTTGAACCGGTCTTCTCCGGCCAGGAGTCCGATCGCGCTCTGCTGAGCAACGCGGCGAAGTGCCAGACGCTTTTCGGCCCTCCCGAAGTCACGCCCTCGCAGATGATCGATTGGATCGCAGATTGGATCGCTCGTGGGGGAGAACTGCTCAACAAGCCCACTCACTTCGAAGCACAGGACGGCAAGTTTTGACCGGCGTTCGCGAACAACTCCGCAGAGGTCTCGTCATTCCCGCGCATCCACTCGCGCTCAACGCCGAGCGCAAACTTGACGAACGCCGTCAACGCGCGCTCACTCGTTACTACCTCGCCGCTGGCGCGGGTGGCATCGCCGTCGCCGTCCACACCACGCAGTTC
>DASTGW010000256.1:0-3979 GCA_035718705.1 Terriglobales bacterium
CTTTCCTGGTGAATAGCGTGGTTGGATTCATCGGACCGGAGTACTTGTACGATGAGCGGCAGATCATTCGCGCCGGACTGGAAGACCACTTCATGGGCAAGTTGCTGGGCCTGCCCATGGGTTGCGATGTCTGCTACACCAACCATGCCGCAGCCGATCAGAACTCTGCCGATAACCTGCTGGTGCTCCTAACGGCGGCCGGGTGCAACTATTTCATGGGGGTTCCGTGCAGCGATGACGTGATGTTGAACTATCAGTCCACCAGCTTTCACGATGCACTCGCCGCGCGCAGACTCTTCAAGCTGCGCCCCGCTCCGGAGTTCGCCGATTGGCTCGAGAAGATGGGAATCTATGAGCAAGGCGAGCCACGAATACTCGACACGCCGTCTCGGAAACGGTTGATGGCTGGGCTCGAAGCCGCGATGGAGCAAGCAAAGTGAGCGAATCGCGCGACGATCTACAACTCGCATGGCCGGAACTCGTGCGCAAGATTCGAGCTCGTACTCCGGCGCGTGTGTTAATGGGCAGATCGGGTGCGGCGTATCGGACGCAAACTCAATTGGATTTGCGGGAAGCGCATGCCAGTGCGCGAGACGCCGTGAGGGCAGAACTCGATCTCGAACGACATCTCGGGAGTGCGTTTGTGTCGCGCTGGGGTTTGTTCGAGGTCTGTACCCTCGCCGAAACGAAAGAAGAATATTTGCTGAACCCGAATCTCGGGCGAGAGTTCAGCAAGCAGGCTACGGTCGATATTCGACGGCGTTGCTCACCGGGCACCGACCTGCAAATCGCGATCGGTGACGGACTCTCCGTCACTGCGGTTTCCGAGCAGGTTCCGAAATTACTTCCTTCGCTGGTAGAAATCGCCAAAGCTCGGGGCTGGACGATCGGCCAGCCTTTCGTCATCCGCCACTGCCGTGTTGGCGTTCTGAACGCGATCGGCGAACTCCTGGCAGCAAGGATTGTTCTGTTGCTGATCGGCGAACGTCCCGGCCTTGCCACGGCGGAGAGTCTGTCCGGCTATATGGCGTACGAACCCAACCGTTTACACACCGACGCCGATCGGAACCTGGTTTCGAACATTCACCGGCGTGGGGTCAGCCCAGAGGATGCCGCGATACGCCTTCTTGATCTGTCTGCCCGCATGATGCAGACGCGATGCAGCGGAACGCGGCTGTCTGTCCCGAGTAGTTAACTGAGCGGTGTCCGATATTTCACCGCAGCAATATCAGTTCTGTCATACACTCGCCTCAACACCCATAGTTCCTGGAGGTTTTATGACGGACTTCGGTTCGCAGCGCGGACGTGTGATTGACGCTTCCGCCGTAGTGCAGAAAGCTTCACGTCTTGGCCTTACATTCTTCGGTGCTATTTTCCTTCTCATCCTGCTGTGGGCCTCGGTCGCCCGTGTTCCTACCGGACACGTTGGCGTGCTCACCATGTTTGGCCGCGTAACCGGTACCGTTCTTCCAGAAGGGCTGCATCTGGCGAATCCGCTGGCAGTAAACAACGTGATGTCCATCCGGACGCAGGAGATCAAAGAGACGGCCAGCGTGCCCTCGAATGAGGGATTGATCATCACCATGGATACGTCGCTGCTCTTCCATCTCGATCCTGACAAGGCCGCCGACGTTTATCGGCGGCTCGGGCCACGATTCGACAGCGTCGTGGTCGAGCCAAACTTGCGCTCGGCGATTCGAGAAGCAACAGCGTCGAACAGTGCCAACGCCCTCTACACCAGTGAACGCGAGAAGGTTTCGACGGCGATCATCACCCAGTTGAAGCGAGACCTGGAGCCGCGCGGAGTGATCGTTGAAGCGGTGTTGTTGCGCGACATCCAACTGCCGGCCGCGCTGAAACAATCGATCGAGACCAAGCAACAGGCGGAACAGGAGTCGCTGGCGATGTCGTTCCGCCTGCAGAAAGAAAAGCAGGAAGCGGACCGTAAACGCATCGAGGCCGCCGGCATCCGCGACTTTCAGCAGATCGTGGCCCAAGGAATTTCTCCTGCGTTGCTGGAGTGGAAAGGTATTGAGGCGACGGAAAAGCTGGCCGATAGCAAGAACGCCAAGGTGGTGGTAATCGGCGGCGGCAAGAATGGGCTGCCGCTAATCTTGGGGCAGTGACCTTGGGACAATAGGCGAAGCGCTGGTACGATGACGGCATGGCGCTGCTCGACGTCCGCAATCTGAACATCAGCTTCCCTGTTCGCCGCGAAGATGCCGTGGAACAGGTGATTGCCGTTCAGGATGTCAGTTTCCGCATCGGCGAAGGTGAAGTGCTGGGACTGGTCGGCGAGTCTGGGTCTGGCAAGTCGGTGACGTCACTGGCCGTGATGGGCCTATTGATTCCCACCGCAACCGTGCAAGGAAGCATCCAGTTCGGCGGCGTGGAGTTAGCCACCGCTTCGGAAGACAGCAAACGCCGGCTTCGCGGCAGGCAGATGGCGATGATTTTCCAGGAGCCGATGACCGCACTCAATCCGGTCATGCGCATCGGCGACCAGGTGGCGGAAGCGGTGCTGGCACACAATCGCGTGAGTAGGTCAGAAGCGGGGAAACTCGCAGTGGAAGCGCTGACCACGGTGGCGATTCCGGAGCCAGAGCGTCGTGCCCGCGACTATCCTCACCAGCTATCCGGCGGACAGCGTCAACGCGTGATGATCGCCATGGCCATCGTCAACAAGCCAAAGCTGCTAATCGCCGACGAGCCCACGACGGCGCTCGACGTCACGGTGCAGGCGCAGATATTGGAACTGCTCGCCGAATTACGGCAGAAGTTTGGGTTGGCGATGTTGTTCATCTCCCACGATCTTGCCGTGGTCTCGCAGGTATCTGATCGCGTAGCCGTCATGTATGCCGGGCAGATCGTGGAAACCGGACCCGCACGCGAACTGTTTCGCCAACCCCTCCATATCTACACAAAAGGCCTGCTGAATTCTGTGCCGACACTGCGCACCGACCGTCGCCAGCCCCTGCGCACCATCGAGGCAGGAATGAAGCGATCAGCTGCGCCTCTGCTCGAGGTCTCGCCCGGCAGGTTTGTGCGTAGCTAATCGCTGTCCTTGCGGATCCGCCTGCTTCTCCTATAACTTTCGTGGTCGTCGTTCCGGAGGCCGCATGCGAAAGTCTCTTCTCGTTCTTTTGTTCGCTTGCTTCAGCGCGTTCCTTCAAGCACAGCAAACTCCTCCTCCTCTTCTGCTGGGCGCTGCCTGGTATCCCGAGCAATGGCCGGAATCGCGCTGGGACGTCGATCTCGCCCTGATGCAACAAGCTGGCATTCACATGGTGCGCATTGGTGAGTTCGCGTGGGCGCGTATGGAACCGGCAGAAGGGAAGTACGATCTCGGCTGGCTGGAGCGCGCGATTAACGCTGCCGGTAAGCGCGGAATCGTGACCGTCATCGGCACGCCAACCGCCGCTCCTCCCGCATGGCTTACGCAGAAATATCCGGAGACGCTTCGCACCAAGGAAGACGGCACCAAGGACCAGCACGGCAATCGTCAGCAGTTCAACTGGGCCAACGCGAAATATCGGGAGATGTGCCGCAAGATCGCCTCGCAACTGGCGCAACGCTTCGGGCACAATCCGAATGTGATCGGGTGGCAGATCGACAACGAGTACGCCGAGCAATCCTTCGACGCCGATACTAAGAAGCAGTTTCAGGATTGGGCGAAAGCCCGCTACGGCACTCTCGACAACCTGAACGCACGCTGGACGACGCAGTACTGGAGCGAGTGGTACAGCGACTGGAGCCAGATCCCGATTCAGACCGGATACGGCAATCCCGGGCTGCTGTTGAACTGGATGCGCTTCGTCAGTGACACCTGGCGCAGTTATCAGAAGAACCAGATCGATGCGATTCGCGCCGCCGCCGACAAGCGGCAGTTCATCACCACCAACACCATGGGCTGGTTCGACGGCTTCGATCATTACACAGTCGAACAGGATCTCGATCTCGCTGCCTGGGATGATTACGT
>DASTGW010000257.1:0-2220 GCA_035718705.1 Terriglobales bacterium
CGCGGAATTCATCGTCTCAGGTGCGTACGAGCGTTATCTACGAAAAGCTCGCAAGGCGAATTCAAGGCGTCGCGAGGTTCTGCTGCGGGCCATCGAGGAGCATCTCGGCGATCGTGTAGCTGTCACCGGCCAGGGATCAGGCGCGCACATCGTGCTATGGCCGAAGGGACAGATTTCCGAAGCAGAAGCCATCTCCCGAGCCGCTCAACTCGAGGTAGGCGTTTACGGGACCTCGCATTACTTCTACTCACGTCCTTCACGAACCGGCCTGCTGCTCGGGTATGCACACCTGCGCGAACAGGACATCCGCGAGGGCATTCGTCGGCTGGGAAACATCCTTTAGCTCCTTCACGTGAGTGGAGGGCACCAAATTTCAAGAAAAATTTGGACTGGTTAGTGCCTTGGTAAACCTCTGATTGCGAAGATCTTGCGCTTGTTCCCCTCTTGCAACACCAACTCTAAACGTCTTTTTCTCTTGCATCTGATATAGTGTTATAGTTAAGTATAACACTGGTTACAGCCGGACTGCTCCAGCCAGTTATTCGCCTCCGGCTCGCAAGGAGAGTTCCATGAAGAAGTTTGGCCGCTCACTGCTAGTTTCGCTCCTGCTGCTTTCAACCGTCGCTTTTGCCCAGTCCGATTCCCAGAAACAATCCGACTCGCAAAAGACTTTTGAAAAACTCAAATCCCTCGCCGGTACTTGGGAAGGCCGCCTCACCACCGATCCTGTTGCCAAGGACGTTCAAGGCAAGATCGCCACAGTTACTCTTCGCGTCACCTCCACTGGCAACGCCATGCTTCACGAGATCAATATTCCCGGCCGCCCCGACGACCCCATCACCATGCTCTACGTCGAGAATGACAAGTTGACCCTCACCCATTATTGTGACGCCGGCAATCGTCCGCGCATGACCGCCGCCCCCGCACCCGACGGCAAGTCCGTCAGCTTCGAACTCGTTGATGTCTCCGGCCCCATGAAGTACGGTCACATGCATCACGCCGGCTTCAACTTCATCGACGCCGATCATCACAGCGAGGACTGGACTTACATGGCCGGCGAAAAACCGATACACGTCCACTTCGAGTTGACACGCAAGAAAGACGCACCCCAGGAAGGCAAGTAGGACTCAGGATGGACCGTGAATGGAACGACAGCCAGCCGATCTACCGTCAGCTGCGCGATCGTGTGGTAGCCATGATTCTCGATGAAGCATTGAAAGAAGGAGATCCGTTGCCGTCGGTGCGAACTGTCGCCGCCGAGTACCGGATCAATCCGCTCACGGTCCTCAAGTCCTACCAGCAACTCGCCGACGAAGGCCTCGTCGAAACTCGCCGCGGACGCGGCATGTTCATCAACGCCGGTGCCCGCGAGTCTCTCTTGCGCGAAGAGCGGCGAAAGTTCCTCGAGGAAGAATGGCCCCGTATTCGCGAAACCATTGCCCGGCTCGGTCTCTCATCCGATGAACTGATCAGCATGAAACCTAAAACCGAACAGGAGCCCGAATCATGACCTGCATCGAAGCCTCTGGCGTTCGCAAGTCCTTCGGCTCCAAGGTCGCGCTCGATGGCATCAACCTGCGCTTGGACGAAGGCCGCATCCTCGGCATCATCGGCCCCAACGGCGCCGGCAAAACTACTCTTCTCAATGCGCTTCTCGGGCTCACCACTTGCGAAGGCCAGCTCCGCGTTTTTGGCCTCGATCCCTGGACTCATCGCGATCTCCTACTTCGCCAGATCTCGTTCATTGCCGACGTGGCTGTTCTTCCCGGCTGGATGCGCGTGTCGCAGGTTCTCGATTATGTCGCTGGAGTTCATCCGCGCTTCGATCGCAACAAAGCGGATGCCTTCCTGGCTAAGACAACGATCTCGCGCAATAGCCGAGTGCGCGAACTCTCCAAGGGCATGATCACCCAGCTTCATCTCGCGCTAGTGATGGCCGTTGATGCCAAGCTTCTGCTGCTCGACGAACCCACGCTCGGGCTCGACATTCTCTACCGTAAGCAGTTCTACGATTCACTCCTCAACGATTACTACGACGGTAATCGCACCATCGTCTTTACCACCCATCAGGTGGAAGAGATCGAGCACATCCTTACCGACCTCATCTTCATGGATCGCGGACGCATCGTCCTTCAATGCACCATGGACGAATATGAATCGCGATACGCCGAGTTGCAGGTCAAACCCGAAAACCTTGCCGCCGCCCAGGCACTCCGACCG
>DASTGW010000258.1:0-6503 GCA_035718705.1 Terriglobales bacterium
TTATTTGAACGAGCAGACGCTGCTCGAAGCGGCTCGGTTGAAGGGGTACAGCACGGCGGCGTTTGGCAAAATCGGGCCAGCGGCGATCCAGGATATCCGGCAAGTCACGGCGCAAGGTGAGAGATTCGGAGCGCCGCAGACGATCATCATCGACGACGCGACAGCCTACAACGTTTACGATCCCAACAACCTGGCGCCGCAATCCATCCCTTTGCCGGAAGCGCTCGTGCAGCGGATGGTGAAACTGAATATCCCGCTGGAGACACCGGGGCGCAACAACGGCTTCGGTGATAAGTCGCCCTACAACAATGGTTACGGTGGCGGTCCCGGGAAGCCGGGTACGCTGCGGCCGAATTCGCTGCAGCAGGCGTGGATGGCCGACGTGGCGACACGGGCGGTGCTTCCGATGTTCGTTGAATCGGGCAAGCCGTTCGTGATGCTGTTCTGGTCGCGCGATCCTGATGCGACGCAGCATAACAACGGCGACAGCCTGAATCAGCTATCGCCCGGCATTAATGGTCCGACTTCGGTTGCAGGAGTGCGCAACGCGGATCGCACGCTGCAGGCTCTGCTGGAATGGCTGGACAAGAACCCTGAGGTTAAGGCGCAGACGGATATTTTTGTCACATCGGATCACGGGTTCTCGACTATTAGCCGGCGTGAACTCGACCGTACGGGAATGGCAACCAAAGCTCCATCGGCACAGCATGTTTACTATGGCGCGAACGGCGAGGTAGATACGCCGAAGGGTTCGCTGCCGTATGGTTTCCTGGCCATCGATCTTGCCTGGGCGTTGCAAACCAAACTGTGGGACGCGGATGTGCTGGCTCCGGCCGGTTCGCGCAGTCCGTACAAGCAAGTGAAGTTGGCGACGGATGAGTTTTCTGCTCCGCTCGATGTGTGGGAACGGCCTTCGCATGGAAATGGCTTCTTAGGTCAGAACGTGCGGAAGCTGGACGGGTCGGACGCAATGGCGATTGTGGCCGCGAATGGAGGATCCGATCTTGTCTATGTCCCGAACCAGAGTGCGGAAACCGTGCAGCGGATCGTGAACGCACTGTTCAAACTCGATTATGTGGATGGCATCTTCGTGGACGACAAGTACGGCAAACTTGCAGGCACGCTGCCCTTGAGTTCGCTGGATCTGGTCGGCTCCGGGAAGCTTCCGAGGCCGGCGATCGTAGTCGGGTTCAAAGCGTTTTATCTGAATGGCGGAAATGTCATGCAAGGCGCGCACATCTCCGATACGCCGCTGCAGGAAGGGCAAGGCAATCACGGCGGCTTCGGTCGCGAAGTGACATGGAACAACATGGCGGCGATCGGTCCGGATTTCAAAAATGGCTATCTGGACAAAGCGCCCGTGGCGAACTCCGACATTGTGCCGACGCTGGCGAAGATACTGGGATTGGAGATGCCGTCGAATGGGAAATTGAGAGGGCGAGTTCTGGAAGAGTCCTTGGCGGGACGGCCGGCTGCGGGCGCTCCAGTTGCCAAGCCAGAGGTGTCTGAACCGGCGGAGAGCGGCAGCAGGACAGTACTCTTCATGCAGGAATATGGCGGACAGCGCTACTTTGACGCGGTGTGCATGACGTCCGCGAAAACGATCGAACCAGAGCTGTGTACGAAGCGCTAGACTTTTTCGTTGGCGTCCGGCTGGTACAATTTTTGAGATGGCATTAACGACCGAAGCTGTGTGGGAAAAGCTCCACAACTGTTACGACCCTGAGATCCCGCTGAACGTGGTGGACCTCGGGTTGATCTACGACGTGAAGATCGAGAATGAAGGCGACGTGATCGTTGATATGACGCTGACGGCGCAGGGGTGTCCGTCGCACGCGGAGATCAGCCGCGATATCCGGATGACGATCCTGAGCACGCCCGGCGTGAACACCTGCAAGGTGAATGTGGTGTGGGATCCGCCATGGACGCCGGAGCGGATTAGCCCTGAAGGGCGGCAAAAGCTGGGAATCGAAGACGAGTAGACGTTACCCCACTCAAGCAGAAGAAGCTTGAGTGGGCCACCCATTGCTGCGGCGATGCAGGGCAATTGGTGTAGAATGAGAGCAGTCGGGACGTGGCTCAGCCTGGTAGAGCACTCGCTTGGGGTGCGAGGGGTCGGCAGTTCAAATCTGCCCGTCCCGACCATTCTTCGAATTTATTCCCCCCTTATTTACTCGAAATCACTCGAAAATTTCATTCTTGTGCGAGCGCCAGAGTCGTCTTCTTTCCCGGCTCGCAGGTGGAGTTTGCGTGAGAAACGGTTAGAGGGCCGTCACGCCGCCCGCCACCAGATCCGCCAAGCACCCCCCTGTCGCGTAAGTTCCTGTGAAATGGAAGGTTACGCCTCGTCATTGCAAATAAAGGGGTTGCTCGTTTTGAGATTGGTGCAGGGAAAGGAGTTACAGCCGCCACCTCAAACCATCGCTTTGAGATCGCCCCAGTCTAAAAAAACAAAAAAACCTATTGGTCGTGAAAAGAAAAGACTTACGTTGGGGGTACTTCGACCCGATCTTGACAGCAAAGAACTTAGAGGCAAAGTCGTCGAAACAAAGCAGTTGTTGGTTGTCGTTCCCGGGCGTCGGCTTTTGGTAGCCACACACCGAAGTTCGTGCGGCATCCGTAGTTCAGTCAGGTTGTCAAAGAGCTCGTTGGTTCCAGGGGAATCTTCTTCCTTATTTTCAGAGTAGCAAAATTGGGTGGGCACACTGCCAAATGTGCTGAAATAAATCCGATGTTGGTTCTGCTTCTGCCGAGCACATCTCCTCGAAGGCAAGCGCGTGGCCATGCGCAAGTCCGACGGCAGCGTTCATTACTACTTTTTGACCGCAATCTTCCCGAAGTGAAACGTCCTACCACTCGGAGTAGGCGACGCCGTTGGAGCCTGAGCCTTGGGCACCGGAGTGGACGTCCGAGATGCCGGGCTGCGTCTGATCCACGCTGAGGAGGACGTCTTCCTGCACGGTCTGCCAGGTGTCGCGGGATTGCGTGATGGGATCCATCGGGATTTGCTTGAGGTATCCGGCGTCAATGAGGTCTTGGAGGGACTGCGGAGCTTTCTCCTTGTCCTCGGAATACTGGTCGATCACGCTGCGAAGGGTGAACAGGTTCTGGCGCAGGACGGCCTCGCGGGCGTTGCGGATGGAGGCCTGGTAAAGAGGAATGGCGGTGGAGATCAGGATGAGGATGATGCTGATCACGATCATCAGCTCGATGAGCGTGAAGCCGCGCTGGCGGCGGGAACGGGCGAATTGTCGAGTAACCTTCAAGTTAGTTTCCAGTATTCAGTAACCAGTACCCAGTCAAAACCCTAGCAACAACCGGCGGGCAAGAGTGCCCGCCACACAAGCAAACCCTACCAGTCCTTGTACCTCGTGCCGTCGATGGCAGTCGCTTCGGACTTGCTGTAAACGTCGAAGACGTTCTGGCCACCGAAGGAATCGCTCGTCGGGTCGTCTTGCATCGACCTCAAACCCCAATCGGCTTTCCCTGTCATTGGGTCGACCGGTATCTTTCGAAGAAAACGCACCTTCTTCTTCTGATCGATATCGATTCCGTTCACCAGCGTTTCCAAGTCCGGCGGATAACCTTCGGTACCGAGCTTGATCTGGAACATTCCACGATCGGCGGCGTCCTTGTACTTGTCGATGGCGTCTCGCATCTCGTGGAGATCGTTACGCAGCTCGCGTTCCTTCTCGCGCCGAACCACTAACCGGGCCAAAGGCAAGGCTGCTGTGGCCAGGATCGCCATGATGGTGATCGCAACCACGAGTTCCACCAGCGAAAAACCGGCTTGATGCTTGAGCTTCGGCACTACCAGTCCTTGTACTTCGTCCCGTCGATCGCGGTTCCCTCCGACTTGCTATACACGTCGAAGAGATTCTGCCCGCCGAAAGAGTCGCTTTTGGGGTCGTCCTGCATCGACCGCATTCCCCACTCTGCCTTTCCGGTCATGGGGTCAACCGGAATGCGGCGAAGAAAACGTACTTTCTTTCCCGAAACATCGACACCCTTCACGAGGGTGTCCAGGTCGGGCGGATAACCTTCACTGCCCAGCTTTGTCTGGATCCCGCCCCTGTCAGTCATGTCCTTATACCGGTCGATGGCGTCGCGCATCTCCCACAGATCGCGGCGGAGTTCACGCTCTTTCTCGCGCTTCACCGTAACGCGGACGAGCGGAACGGACGCAGCAGCAAGAATGGACATGATCGTGATCGCCACGATGAGTTCCACCAGGGTGAGGCCGCGCTCGTTTCTAGTAGCCAGTTTCCAGTATCCAGTACCCAGTATGGGTTGTCGGTCTTCGGTTATCGGTTGTCGGTTGAAGACGGAGCCTTCGCTGTCCAGTCTTCAACCTTCATTCTTCTATTTGCAGTCCTACTTCACGTTCACCATCGCCTGTCCGCCGGCGACGGGGATGGGCTGCATGGCTGGATCACGGGCACCGGAGCGAACAATGCTCAGAGTTCCCTGTCCGGCTGCTTTGGCCATAAACGTCAAGGTGAATACCGGACCTTGTCCGTTTACTCCACCGGATGACGGCGGACGCGTTGCGGTTACCTGGATCGTGCCACTCTTGGGGTCGTCGCGGTGAACCAAGGCAACGGGCTGCCCGTCCTTGCCGAGGAAGCCACCATTCGAAACGTTGACGAGCTGCATGAGTTTCGGGTCGTACGAAATCATCGACGGAACCGAGAACACGTTCGCCGCATTGCTCATGCTGACGTTAACCACGAACGTGCTATTGGCCGTCGCATTCACAGTAGCGGGTTCAAAGCTGAGAACGGCGCTGCCTGCCTGTAACGTTCCGGGTGGCTGCTGAGCTTTAGCGGCGCCTTCCGGCGGCGGATTGGACGCGGGAGGATTAGACGCAGGTGGCCCTGCCGGGTTCGTGCCTGCTGGATTCGAAGGCGCGATTGGATTGTTGGTCTGAGGCGCCGAGGCCTGCGGCACTACCTGGGGCGAAGCCTGTTGTGCGGCCGGAGCAGCCGACTGCGGCTGGGCTGGCGGAGCTGCGAAGCCAGGTCCAACGGGCTGTTGCTGCGGCGGCGGGAGCGCGGTCGCAGCCGGCGTGGGAGGTGTGGCGCGACGCAGTTCGATTGCGTTCGCGGTTCCGACTTCCACCGGCTGATTGTTCAAGTCTGAAAGATCCTGCGCGCGGACAATGTGCGGAATCAGGGCGAACACGATCTCGTTTTCGGAGACGGTTTTTTGTTCCTGGCCAAAGAAATACTTGAGGATCGGAATTTTCGCGAGCAGCGGGAAGCCGGAGAGCGAGGTCTGCTCGGAATTCTCGAGGATGCCACCGAGGAGGTTCACTTCACCCTCGCGGAGGCGGATTTCATGCTCGATACGGCGCTGTCCGATGATGGGCTGGTCGATGCCGCCGATAGTTGACTTGCCGGTTACGGACGAGATTTCCAGGGTCATCTTCAACGTGACTTCGCGCCCAGCGTGGATGCGAGGGGTGATGTCGATGTTGACGCCGACGTCGATGTACTGGAACTGCGTATTAACGAGAGGGTTGATACCGACGCCGCCGATGCCGGGCTGGAATGATCCGGTTGCGACGGGAACGCGGTCGCCGATTTTCAGTGACGCTTTCTGGTTGTCGAGGGCACGAATCTGCGGATTCTGGATGATCTTAGTACTGCTGTCGGACATTAACAGAGATAAGTTAGCCGCAGGAATGGTGACCTGAAAATCACGTGCGTCGATACTGGCGAGCTTGTTCAGATTGATGCTTTGCCCGGTAGATGTGCCAGCGTTGGTGCCGGTGCCGGTTCCAGTTCCAGTTCCGGTGGTAGTAGTTGTGGCGTTGGGAACGAGTTGAACGCTGGCGGAGGTCGGCGGATTGAGGCCGAGGGTGCGGCCCTTGTCGCGGCGCACCTGCATAACGGCGACTTCGACGACGACTTCCGGCTTGGCCTTATCGATATCGTTAAGCAGCTTCTCGGCCATCGCAACCTGGTCCGGTGTGCCGCGAACGACGATGGCGTTCTGCGTGGCGATCGGCTGAATGCGCTGCACGTCAAGAATCTGGCGGACAGTGTTGACGGCGTCCTGAAGATCGTTGGGGCTGGAAACGTTTCCGAGATAAAAGGTCTTGACGACGCTCTGCTCAAGTTCCTTGCGCTTGGCCGGTGTGTCAGCAGCAACGAATACGGTATTCGGGGTAACTGGACGCCAAAAAGTCTTCGATTCGAGGGCAACGATCTCAAGCGCTTCGTTGAGGCTGACGCCATTCAATTCGATGGTGATGCGGCGCGAGGTGTAGTCGGGGTCGAAGAGGACATTGAGTCCGGCGATCTTGCCGATCGCCGTGTAGATGACCTTGGTGTCCTCGGTCATGCGCAGGGTGATCGGCGTATTGGAGATGGCACGCATCTCCACCGGCCCGGCAGCTTGCTGGGCTAGGGCGCTAAGGAAGTTTTCCTTGGCGGGAGCGGCCTGACTGGTGGGAGGATTGGCGGCCTTCTGAATATCGAGCTGCGTGCGGCGCAATT
>DASTGW010000259.1:0-16836 GCA_035718705.1 Terriglobales bacterium
GAACGCCGGCAGCCTGTGTTTCATATAGTCGTCTTCGACCGCTATACTGATTGGCGCGAAGCGAAACAACTCGCTACCGAAACGGATGCCGATTAAACTTCTGCCTGTTCTCTTCCTCTTCATGGCGTGCGCGCTGGTCTCAGCGCAAAACAAAAACTCCAAAATCAAACCTGACGCGCGCGCCATACATAACTCCGCCATCGTCATAGACACGCACGCCGATACCCCAGGCCGCTTTGTCGACGAGAACTTCGACATGGCCAGCGACTCTGGCGAAGGCCACATGGACTTCGCCAAGGCTGAGCGCGGCAATCTGGGCGCGGAGTTCTTTTCCATCTGGGTCGATCCCAAGATCACCACCGGCTACACCAAGCGCGCGCTCGACATGATCGATTCTGTCCATGAGCAGGCGCAAAAGCATCCGGACCGCATGGTGATGGCCTATTCGGCCGATGACATCGTGAAGGCCCGCACCGGCCCCCACAAACGCCTGGCCGCTCTGATGGGCGTTGAAGGCGGTCACGCAATCGAAAACGACATCCGCGTCCTCCGCGAGTTCTACCGGCTCGGCGCCCGCTACATGACCCTTACCTGGTCAAACACGAATGAGTGGGCAGATTCGTCCGGCGACATTACCGAGACCACCATTCAGCACCACAACGGTCTCACCGACTTCGGCAAAGACATTGTCCGCGAGATGAACCGCCTCGGCATGATGGTCGATATCTCGCATGTCGCCGACAAGACGTTCTACGACGCCATCGAAGTAAGCAAAGCTCCCCTCATTGCCTCCCACTCCTGTGCGCGTGCCCTCAGCGATCACCCTCGAAACATGACCGACGACATGCTTCGCGCGCTAGCCAAGAACGGTGGCGTGGTAATGGTGAACTTCTACTCGCAGTTCGTCGATGATAACTACCGGAAGGCGTACCAGGCCCAGGCCGACGAGAAGAAGAAGGCCGTGGAGGCCTACAAGGCTGAGCAGCGCGCCAAGGGCCTGCCCGATGCCGACACCAGCAAGATGGACAAGGAATGGGCCGCCAAGATTCCCCGTCCACCCTTCGAGTCGCTCATTAACCAGATCGATTACATGGTGAAGGTCGCCGGTGTCGATCACGTAGGTTTGGGATCTGATTTCGATGGCATCGATTCGCTTCCGCAAGGGATCGACTCAGTGGCCGATCTTCCAAAGATCACCGAAGCCCTCGTCCAGCGCGGGTATACGGAAGAGCAAATCCACAAGATTCTCGGCGGCAATCTGCTGCGCGTTTTCCGGGAAGTCGAAAACGTAAGTAAGACTTTTAACCGCTAGTCATACGGGTTGTGCTGCTTACGATTTTGGCCCATCCAGCAACTCCGGATCGCTCAAAGTTCGCTAGAATCGGTCGTGGTACGACCCTTATGGTAAGCACGCAAAGACTGAAGCCTACTGTTCTGGTTGTAGACGACCATCATCCGACGGCGTACGCCGTCGCCAAAATGCTCACGCACGCAGGATTCAAAGTGCGTCAGGCGTTCACCGGATTGGCCGCCATTCGCACCGCCAATATTCTTCCGGCCGTAATCATCCTCGATGTCCATCTTCCGGACATCAACGGCTTCGACGTCTGTCGGCGCCTCCGTTCGGATCCCCGCACCGCCAAGATTCCGATCCTGTTTTTATCCTCCACCTTTGATTTTGTACGCGGAAAGGTGGAAGCGGCTAAGTGCGGAGCGCAAGCCTTCCTGTCCCATCCGATTGCTCCCGCTCAGTTGGCCGAGGCAATCGAGTCTGCGCTACAGGAGGCCTCCTGAAGCCGGTCGCCGGGGATAACAACACTTACTAACAACCAATCCGGAACTCTGCGCGTCGAACACAACGATAAGAGTACGCGTATGTTCGAGCCCGGCAACATTGTCCCCGAATCAGCCCCTTATCTTGTCCGCCATACCGGCCATCGCCAGGAGCATGCGGTTAACGCCACCGCCGGCGATGTCTTCCTCAATTGCAAAGTCTGTGGCGAAGCAGTTCGCTACGTGAAGCTGAATTCTGAAATGTTCAGCGCCCGTGAATTGCTGAATGACGACCCCGGTTTCACCCGCGAAAACCTCACGGTTCGCATTCGGTAAGTTCTTCAGATATCTCCGGATACCCTCCACTCTACCGCTGTGTTACTGTTTAAACAGCGATCGCCTACGCTTGCCCGGATGGCGAAATTGGCAGACGCAGCGGACTTAAAATCCGCAGGTCGGAAACGACTGTGGGGGTTCAAGTCCCCCTCCGGGCACCAACAATCCTTGCGTCGGGTCGCCCTCTACTTCCTCCAACTGCAGGTTCAAGGCTGGATTAGTGTTGCTTGTAGCGCCACCGTCACCCAGCTGCCTCTTTGCCTTATGTAGACTCGCGTGAAACGGTAGTCGCCGCTGTAATCTTTTCCATTTTCTTTTCCCTCCTGCGATGACCTTCCGGTGACAATGGCCGTGTCGCCATAGATCCTTATCTTCAAGTCAGAGATCGTTCGGGAGTCGTATTTGAACGAGCCGGACTGGAATCCTTTCACGATTTCTGCTTTGTTTCTTAGTTCCCCTCGCAACGTGATAAAGGTGTAATTATCCGACGTCATTCTCTCCAGCGTTGCAGCATCCCCGTGAACAATGGCCTGGTTGCGCTGTTCTTCCAGTGCCCTGATTTCCTTTTCGCTTGCCGATGTCGTGCGTTTACCCCGCCCGAAAGCGGGGCCGCACTGCATCAGTACAAACATCGCTAACACGATGTGCTTCACCAATCTCATCTTCATCACTGCCCTCCAAAGGGGCAGAATGATATCAAGGTTGGAAAGCTGTGCTTGGTTCTTCCTCACCCACAACCTGATATCCTGCGCGTGGATGCCTTCTAGTCTCACGACGGCTTCGGTTCCTGCTCCAGTTGCCGGAATTGACCAACTCTCCCGTTCTGCCGGTACGAGCCGCATTGACGGCATCGACATTCTCCGCGGACTCTCGATCCTTGCTGTCGTGGTTCACCACGTCAACCTGCGCATTCGACTCGAGAAAACGCCCCTCGGACCATACCTTTCGAAATCGGCCATCAGCTTTCTAGGCTGGAATGGCGCCAACGGCGTGTTTGTGTTCTTCGCCATTTCCGGGTTCCTGATCACCACCACCTGCCTCCGACGCTGGGGCTCGCTGGATCGCATATCGCTGAAGGGGTTCTATCGCATCCGGTTCGCTCGCATAGCACCCTGCCTGCTGGCTTTGCTCGCGATCCTGTCGGCTCTGCACCTGATCGGCGCAAAGTACTTCATCATCCAGCACACGACGCTCGCCCGCGCCCTTACGGCCGCGCTTACCTTTCACGTGAACTGGCTTGAGTCTGCAACGGGATATCTTCCCGGCAACTGGGACGTACTCTGGTCCCTCTCGAACGAGGAGATGTTCTACCTCTTCTTTCCCGTCCTTTGCGTCGTCCTCCGCAGTCGCAAACTGCTCATTCCCGCGCTTCTGCTTTTCGTCGCGACCGGACCTTTCGCGCGAACGGTGCTATCGCGCAACGAACTTTGGCGCGATTACGGCTATCTCTCGGCGATGGACGCCATCGCACTAGGCTGCTTAGCTGCCATGCTCGCTCAATCCATCAAACTCTCGGACCGCGTTTCCCTGATTCTGCAGATCTGCGGCGCTGCCATTTCCCTTTTCATCGTGACATTCAAGCGCACCGTCTCAAGCATGGGGTTCTATCGCACCGGGCTCGACATTACGCTGCTCGCTATTGGCGTCTGCCTCATGCTGATCGCCATCTCGCAACGGAATCGCGCCGGGTCCTGGTGGACAGCCGCGATTCGCTGGTTTGGCCGCAACAGCTACGAGGTCTATCTCACTCACATGTTCGTAGTGTTCGGCCTGTATCGGATATTCGAAACGATGGGCAGCCCTTTTCGCTGGTCGCTGATCTGGTATGCATCGATTGTGCCGCTCTCCGGGATATTGGGAGCGGTCGTGGCAAAGTACTTCTCCGAACCTTTGAACCGCCGCTTGCGTCCCCGGTTCCACACCGGGAGCGCGATGACTAACACCTCAGCTCACTCCAGCTAAGCTCTGGTCGGAAATCGAAGGTCCTGATCCTTCCGCGCATCACTCCATCGTCTGCGAACACAGCGATGCAGGAACAATCAATGAATTCGCGGAGTAGCAACGTTTTTTATGGATCGGGAAGCGAAGCGTAAACCGTGTAACTTAGGTACAGTACCCGTTTCATTTCTGATTCCTCTAAGGTTTCCCACTGTCACCTGAACGATTTCCATGTGATAGAAATCACAGCTCAGGGAAAGTGCTCAAGCGCAGCATACTTTCTGGGTGAGGTATTTTATGAATAGTAGATTGTTGGAACTCTACCAGCAGCGCGATGACATCGAAATGATGGTGATGAACCCCAACTTTGCCGCCAGCGAACTCGAGAAAACCGAGTTCATCCTTGAAGGACTCGAAGAGGAAATGCGCGTGCTGATTTCCGCCGGTATGTTTCACCTTCGCAACCAGGCTTAGCTTCAACGCCTGTGACGCAGTCGCGGCGGATCCCCCTTCCGCCCGCTCTTGCTCGGCCGCGACCTCATCAACCCTCACCTATCCTTCCGAATAGTGTCCGTTAGTCCCCTGTCTATCTTGGTTCCCGCTTTTCTTCCGTGGTTGTCCGTGTTTTATGGGTGTTTTACCCTCGCCTTAATGGCAAGGGAAAGCTCGACTTTGAAAGTGGGTGATCGCGCTCCGGAATTCATGTTGCTCGCGGCGAATCTGCCGCAGGCCGTATCGCTCCGGGCGTTTCTGGAATCTGGGCCCGTGATTGTGGAGTTCCTGCGCGGCACATGGTGACCTAACTGCGTTAAGCGCATGGCTCAGTTCGAGCCATACAAACAAACTATCTCTGAAATTGGCGGTGCGCTGGTGTATATCGCAGCGGAAAAGAAAAACGGAATGTTCAACCCGATGAAGTTCTTCGAGGAACATCCCGTCTCCTTCCCTTTCCTGCTCGATGAAGACCGAAGTGTCACCAGGACCTATGGCGTTTATCACCGCATCGGTATTGACGCCTTCAACATCGCTCATCCTGCGACCTTTGTCGTCGGCCGCGATCAAACGATTCGCTACCTCTACGTCGGTGCCACCCAGCTTGACCGCGCACCGATTAACGATGTCCTCGACGCATTAAAGCGCGCAGCCAACGAATAGTGCTGCTCGTGTTCGAAAGGAGTTAGCATTGAAGAGTTCCCTGGTTCTGTTGGCATTCACGCTCACGCTTTCCGCTGCTGCTCAAACGGCAAAGCCGTCTGCAACCGCGGTATCACATCCGCGCACCACTTACGCTTCCGTCCCCATGGCTCAACCCGCTCCTTCCAAGGACGGCTATGCCCTCCCGGTCGGCACAGCGATTCGCATTAAGCTGGAAAACAAACTCTCCACCACCACCAGCAAACGCGGCGACCGCTTTGGCGGACGTGTGCTGGAGCCTGTGAAGGTAAATGGACGTGTCATCATTCCCGTGGGCACCGCAGTCGAGGGTGAGGTACTTCGCGCCGAAGAGACACGCCGCGTGCGCGGCCTGCCCACGCTCGATCTTCGTCCGCAGGTCATCACACTTCCCGATGGCGTCCGTTACTCCATCAATGCCAGCATTGTTGATACCTCCGACCCGGAGCATCTCGACGTGAATGACGAAGGCCAGATCAAGGGTCAAGGTCACGACCGAACCGACGTTATCGAAGGCGCCGCTGGAACCGGTGTAGGAGCCGCGATCGGAGCAAAGATCGGCGGAGTGAAAGGCGCATTCATCGGCGCCGGAGTGGGCGCCACAGCAACCATGATTCACTGGCTCACAAAAACAAAATCGGCAGAGCTTCCGGCAGGAACGGAACTAATCCTGGAACTCAGCCGTCCGATGCAACTCACCAGTGCTGAAGGCGACTAACTCCGTCTGCATTCACTTAGCCCGGCACTCCGGTGTCGGGTTTTCTATTTCGAGATGAACTCAGGTACGTTGCACATGTTGTATTCTGGGAAGAACTGGCCACTCGTCCCCGGAGTAGTAGGTATGAAGAAGTTCCTTGTGGTAATTGCATTTGTTATGGGCCTCGCATTTTTAAATCCCATCAGCGCTCAAAATACGAGGGAAAATCAGAAGGTAGCCAAAGCGGAAAGAGAAGCTACAAAAGCTGCGGCTAAAAACAAAGCCATTGATTTAACCGGTACGCTGCGCAAAGAAGGCGACAAGACCACGTTCATCAACGAGGAAAGCCAGCAAAGCTGGACCGTGGCCAATCCTGATATGCTGATGGGCCACGAAAGCATGCGTGTGAAACTTAAGGCCACTCCTGATGTTCATTCCCGAACCCTGCTGGTCGAGGAAGTAAAGGACCTGAAGCCTCTCAAGCAGCCAAAACCGGAAGTCAAGGCTGCGAAGAGAAAGAAACGCGCGCTGATCTTCTAAACGAAAAGGCTCCCGCATGGGAGCCTTGAACTTTGAAACGCAACAGTACTAGCTGCTCACGCTGTAGTTGTACATCTCGCCTTCCAGCTCGTCTTCACTCACCACGTGCAGCTGCACCGATCCTTCAATCGGCAACGCATCAATCGGCAAGCCTTCCTTCCACAAGCTGAAGCGTAAATAGATCGTGCTTCCCTGCTCGTCGGCGCGCAGTTCTTTCAGTGGAATCTGGAATTCGAACATGCGCTTCATGGCGACGACCATCCGCTGCAACGGCTGATGCTCCGACTTCACTACAACACGATCGGGCCCCGTCTCGCGCAACTCCCACCGCTGCACCGACTGCTTGATCTCTGCCGACAATCTCCAGCGCACGTCATTAGCCGGGTCCATTCCATTCTGGACGTCAATGTTCACGATCAATTGCACTGCATCCTGCGGGACCTCGCAGAAGTCGAGCCGGCCATACAGGTTGTGCTCGTCGATACCCGCATGGATTGCGTCCAGCAGGAATTGCTTGCCATGCATGGCGCTGGTGTGGCGATCAGCGTTATAGATCGCAGCACCCAGCCAGTCAAAGTAGCGCACCACGCCTGTTCCCACCCGCGGATGAATGTACGCCGTCTGCGGCGCGTAATTCGGCCGCACCGTACCGCCGGAAATAGGCTGCGCCAGGTACAACGGTGCTTCTGCCCCCAGCAACTGGTAAACGTTGGAGAGATGTTTGCGGTAAAGCTCATCGAAATCGCGATCGTTCGCCGAGTGATGCTCCGGGCCATACCACCAGTTCCAATCCGAGCCTTCGGCAATCAGCAACTCTTCAAACGCCAGCTTTGCCTTTGCCGGATCGGCTTTCGTCACGGCCTGTTCGTAGAATTCGCGCGCATCCTTGAGGTAATCCCAGGCTTTGTTGTCCTCCGGAGCCCCGATCCACACATTGAAGTTCGCGTTGATCCATGATCCCGGAACCAGTTTCTCGAGCACCGGTGGCTCACGATGCGCCTGCATCGCTTCACTCATCGTGACGGCCTGCATCTGCGGATCGTGTTGCAACGCGTCGTACACCCGACGCAGGAATTCCCTACCCGACTCTGGATAAAACTCCCACGCATTCTCGCCATCCAGGATGATCGGCACAAAGGCATCCTGCCCTTTATCGAGAACAGGTTTCGCCGACTCCTTGATGCTCCGAATGAAGTGTTCCGCCGCTGCTTTCGCCGGCATACCCGAGTACACGAAGCCGATAAGATCACTCAACGTGTGATCGCGGAAGATCATCCGCATCTTCGTCGCACCTTTACGATATTCGTAAGGCGTGTAGAGCTTCGATGCCTGCTCAGGACGCACGCGTCCTTCTTGCGGGCGTTCAAAATGCATGCCAATCGTCCGGCCAAGAACACCTTCGTCCGTCGCCATCCACTTCACGCCCAATTCGGCAGCGATGGCCAGCACCTCTTCCGAAACGCTTCCCTCCGACGGCCACACGCCTACTGGACGCACACCAAACACATCCTGGTGCATGTCCAGCCCGCGCTGAAGTTGTTCGCGCGCATCTTCCGGACGCCGGTAGCGCCCCGGCAGTGGTAATCCCGGCGACGACACTCCTCCCTGGTTCGTGTCGCACACCAGCGGGAGGATCGGATGGTAAAACGGCGAGGTAGAAAGCTCGATCGACCCGTTCTCAGCCGCTTGTGTGTGTGCCGGAAGCACCGCAGCCAGAATCCTTCGCTGCCATTCCAAAACTAGTTTCTGGTCCGCCGGCGTGTAATCGCGCCCTTTACGGATCAATTCCGCAACTTCCGGTTCATGCAGAAAATATTCGTCGAACCACGCAATCTGCGACAGCACCTGCAGGTCGGCATAATCCTGCGTCTGGAATACTTCGAGTCCCTTGGCGGGATTATTCCCCACCGACACGAACCGGTTCCACAACTCGTTGTATCGCGGATAGCGGCCGATCATGTTCGCCGTATTCGCCTGGAACAAATACGCCAACGCAAACTGCCGCTCTTCCGGCGTAAGGTCTGCCGCCGGTTTCGACGCAACTGTCAGGAATGGATCGCGTGCCTCACCCGAAACATATTCCTGGATCTGCCAAACCAGCGACGGCACGAGATTGATTGTTTGGTGAACTCCCGGAAATTCATCCAGCAGTTTCACCATGCCGTAATAATCCTTCAGCGCATGCAGACGGACCCAGGGAAGCCGGTACTCGCCCGTGACGAGGTCCTTATAAAAAGGCTGGTGCTGGTGCCATAAGAATGCAACACGAACAATGGACATGATGGATTAGGTACGCTCAGTTTCAACATTAAGGCGCCGGTTGGCAAGTCTCGCGCGCGTTTCCAAACGCCAGCAGTAACTCGGCCTCGAAACTTTGGTGTGCAAAACAAAAACCGGCAGCCGCAGCCGCCGGTTTCTTTGTCATTCCGAGCGCAGCGAGGAATCCCTACTCCAACTCTAGTCTCTCTTCTTCAGCGTCGGACGATCATCATCCTTATCGTCGCCCTTCTTCGAATCATCGGGCTGTGCTGTCCTGCGCAGCGTCGGCGATTTCTCGTCCTTATCGACCACCTTCCGCTTGTTCTCGATGAGTGCGAGCCGCACTTTCATCTGGTCGAACTCGCTCGTATTTGCAATGTACATTTCTTTTGCAGGAAGAATCTTCGCAATTTCATTCTGGCTCGCTTCAATTCGGTCCGGCGTCAGCGGATGCGAAGAAAACGCCTTCGCCAGTGTTCCCGGCTTGCGTTTTTCTTTCGCCTGAAGCTTCTCGAAGAACGATACGAAACCCTGGGGGTCATAGCCTGTTTTGTACAGATACTGCACGCCGAGGTAGTCGGCTTCGGCTTCAAAGCCACGCGAGAAGGTCAGGAACGTCATCGGCAACGCTGTTTGCGCCACCGTTCTTGCTCCGAAACCCGTCCAACCGCCAATAAAGATCAACGGAATGCTGCTCAGATTGAGCAACTGTCCACGGGTCTCTCCGCGCGCCCAGTGACGAGCCGCCACATGCGCGATCTCGTGTGCCATCACGCCCGCCAGTTCCGACTCACTGTCTGCGGCCAGGATCAGTCCCGAATTCACATAGAAGAATCCGCCGGGCATCGCGAATGCGTTCACCTCGTCCGAGTCGACGACCCGGATCGTGAACGGCACTTTCGCATCGGAGTTTCGCACCAGGTTCTGGCCGACCCGGTTCACATATTCGCTGATCATCGGATCCTGCACGAACTTCACGCTCTCTTCTACCTGCTGGGCCACCGCCTTTCCGATCCGCATTTCCTTTTCGATCGACACCCAGTTTCCCAATCCCGTCTTGCCCATGTCGCGATTCCCGACCGCATCCACGTCATCCTTGCTGCCCTTCTTGACTTTTGTTTTTTTCGTGGACTGCTGGTCCTGTTTGTTGGTGTCATCTGTCGCAGTGGTGTTCTGCGCGACGGCGCTGAAGCTGAACAGCATTAACAGCGTGGTTAGCATTCCGATTCGGAACTTCATGGCACGCCCCCGGCAATATTCTGTGCCTGAAAGGACGCCTAGTCCAGAGTTCCTTCTGTTTTTTGGGACTAACCGCTCAGTTCAACGAACCAATCCGGCACCCCCCAAACAGCCATAAAAGGCACCCAAAAAGCAAAACCGGCAGCCTAAGCCGCCGGTGTAGGTGCAGACAGTCATGTCTGCACCGTTTAGTCTCTCCGCTTCAGCGTCGGACGATCATCATCCTTGCTGTCGCTACCCGGCTTCTTCGAATCATCCGACTGCGCAGTGCGCCGGAGTGTTGGAGCCTTGTCGCCCTTATCGTCCGTCACTTTGCGCTTGTTTTCGATCTGCGCCAGCCGCGACTTCACCTGGTCAAACTCGCTCGTGTTGATCACGTACGTTTCTTTGGCGGGCAAGACCTTGGCGATCTCCTCCTGGCTCTTACCGATTCGATCTGGTGTCTGCGGATGCGTTGAGAACGCCTTCGCCAGCGAACCTGGCTTCTTCTTCTCTTTCGCCTGCAGCTTTTCAAAGAACGCCACGAATGCCTGCGGATCGTAGCCAGTCTTGTACATGTACTCGAGGCCAAGATAGTCCGCTTCCGCTTCGAAGCCACGCGAGAACGTCAGGAACGTCATCGGCAATGCAAAGCCCGCGGCGCTGCGAATTGCGTATCCGGCCCAGCCGCCCATGAAAATCAGCGGGATGCTGCCCAGGTTCGCCAACTGGCTACGTGTCATCTGCCGCGTTGCGTGGCGTGCTGCCACGTGAGCAATCTCGTGTGCCATTACTCCCGCGAGTTCCGCTTCGTCGTCCGCAGCAAGGATCAGCCCGGAATTCACATAAAAGAAGCCGCCCGGAAGCGCAAATGCGTTCACTTCATCGGAATCGACCACCTTGATCGTGAACGGAACCTTCGCATCGGAATTGCGCACCAAGTTCTGACCGATACGGTTCACGTATTCGTTCACCACTGGGTCCTGCACCAGCTTTACGCTGGATTCAACTTCCTGGGCGTACTGCTTGCCCATGGCAATCTCTCTCTCCAGCGAATACCAGTTGCCGAGGCCGCGGCCGCCGATGTTGCGATTGCCTATCGCATCCACATCATCCTTGCCGCCCTTTTTCTCTTTGTCTTTATCCTTATCCTTCGAGTCGTTCGTCTTGTCCTGTGCCTGGACCTTAGGATTGGACTGATCGGTGGGGGTCTGGTCGTCCTGGGCGATGGCATAAGGACCAAGGCAGGAGAGGAACAGCGCCGCCACGAGCGTTAGTGCGCGAAACTTCATACGCTTTGCCCTCGCAGGCTCATCCGTGATTTGGGTGTTGAGGATGATTCCATTTTACTTCTTAATTGGCTGGCCGTTCTCCCAAAGCACGAACGTCCAACAGCACCCACCCAACATATTGGACGCGAACGGCTTGGGAACGGTTACTGACTATTTCACCTGCCGGCCATCTTCTATATTGCAGAACCCCCCATTTGGGAAAAAGTCTCTCCCCTTTTGCACCCTAACCCTTGTCGTTCGTCCCCCTTGCGCCTAGTATTTCCGGCGATTCCTAGGGGGATTCATGACGACTCGCAGATCCTTCCTCCAGGGCAGCCTGGGAGCGGCCGCCGCCACAACCCTTGCCCTTGGCCCGTTCTCGCCGGAAATCGCTGCCCAGAACTACCAGATTTCCCTCCCCGCCATGCCCGACCGCAGCCTCTATGACCAAAACGAGGACGCCTATTGGGCCGCCATCCGCCAACAGTTTGTCATCCCCAAGGACACTATTTACCTGAATAACGGGACCGTAGGCTCTTCTCCACTACCCGTCCTCAAGGCCGTTTTCGACTCCTATTTCGACTGCGAAAAGCTCTCCTGGGACGACCCCGAGCGCTACCCCATCTGGGGCTACGAGCCCTGGAATGACTACCGCGACCCTCTGGCGGCATTTCTTGGCGTTACCCGGGACGAACTCGCGCTCGTCCGCAACGCCACCGAGGCCAATAATTTCATGGTCAACGGCTTCGACATGAAGCCCGGCGACGAAGTCATCATGTCCGACCAGGAACACCCGAGTGGCGAAGGTCCGTGGGGCCTGAAGGCAAAACGCTATGGTGTGGTCATCAAGCGCTACACGATTCCACGCCCGGTGAAAGACCCGTCGGAGATCCTCAACCTCGTCAACGATCAAATCACTCCTCGCACCAAGGTGCTCTTCACCAGCCACATCAGCACCTTCTCGGGAGTCATCCAGCCGGTGAAGGAACTCTGCGCTCTCGCCCGCAGCAAAGGCATTGTGTCGATGATCGACGGCGCTCACGCGCCGGGCATGATCCGCCTCAACATCAAAGAAATCGGTTGCGACATGTACGGCGCCAGTCCCCACAAGTGGCTTCAGGCGCCGAAAGGCACGGGCTTCCTCTACGTACGCGACGAAATGATCGACCGTCTCTGGAGTACGGTCACCACCCACGGCTGGGACGATCAGAAGATTCGCGCCGAACGCTTCCAACACATAGGCTCATCGAACGTACCGCTTCTCGCTGGACTCAAAGCTTCACTCGACTTCTGCAATCAGATCGGCCTCGACCGCATCGAAAAGCGCCACCGCGCGCTTAACGACTACACGCTCGCCGAAATGCAGAAGCGTGGAGCAGAGCTATGGACCTCTACCCGCGCCGACATGCGCTGTGGCATCGTCTCCATGAACATGGGCAACATCAGGATCGAAGATCTTGAGCCCGCGTTATGGAAGAACGACAAGATTCGCGTGCGCGGAGGCTCGCCCTCAAAGATCCGGCTCTCCACGCCATACTTCCTTCAGAAGACCGAAATCGATCGCTTCCTCGAGCGCTACGACGCCTTCCGCAAGAACTACAAAGCAAGTGCGTAAGCACAATTCCAACGGTGCCCCACATCTGCCTTTGTTTGACAGAGGTGGGGTCTTGCTGGGATCACTCGTTGCCCCACATTCTTGGTTTGGCAGATGTGGGATACACGACCGAAGCTTATAATTCGACGCATGGGGAACATCGATCGCCACGCACCCGGCTCTTTCTGCTGGATCGAGCTTGGAACGTCTGACCAGGATGCTGCCAAGCACTTCTACTCTTCACTACTCGGATGGGGAGCCACCGACAATCCGATGGGTACTGGCGACTTCTATACGACCTTCGATTTGCGTGGGCGCAAGATCGGCGGCGGCTACAACATCAGCAAACTGATGCCCGGCGTGCCCTCTCACTGGATGCTCTACATCTGCGTGACTGACGCCGATGCCACCGTCGCCAAAGCCAAAGCCGCCGGCGCGAAGATCCCCTGCGAGACCATCGACGTGATGGAGTATGGCCGCATGGCCGTGCTGCAGGATCCAACCGGCGCCCACGTTTCCATCTGGCAACCGAAATCGCATCCCGGCTTTCAGATCGAGCGCGAGGCCGGTTCCATGTGCTGGGCCGACCTGATGTCTCCCGATCAAGACAAAGCCAAGACTTTCTATCACGACGTCTTCGGATGGGAACTCGATCCCGGCCAGGACAAATCCGGCTACCTCCACATCAAGAACGGCAACGATTACATCGGCGGCATTCCACCCGCCAAACATCGTCCTCCAAACGCCCCGCCGCATTGGCTGCTCTACATCCAGGTCGAGAGCTGCGACGTCTCCAGTAACAAAGCGAGCGATCTCGGCGCCAAAGTCATGTTTGCCCCAATGACGATGGAAAACGTAGGACGATGGTCCATCATCGCTGACCCGCAAGGCGCAGTGTTTTCGTTATTTGAGCCGATGAGACGGTAGTTTCCTTGACGATAAACTAGCCTTCCGTCAGGTCATAACGCCGGTGATTTGTCATTCCGAGCGGAGCGAGGAATCCCTACCTGACCGGCAGTGCTTGCCCGTGGGAACTTAACGTTCGTGCTCGGTGTCTTTATCAGTGACATCGCGATGCCCATCATCGCCCTTACGTACGGAGACCTTTCCTGGTCAGGCCTCTTCGAAAGCCTGAACTTTGACTCGAAGTGCCTCGTTTACCTTTTGGGGTTGATGTTCGTTCTGGTTGCAGTAACCGCAGGACAACTAGCAATGCGATTTCGCTCCGGGCGTCGCGAAACTCTCCGCTTCATTCCACCTTTTGCAGCAGCGCTCAAGGCCATGGACTGCGAGCAAGCGCTGTTGATTTCAAGCAAGTTTCAGAGAAGCCACGTAGCGGCAGTGATGCGGTCCGGGCTTGAATGCTCATTGTCCGTACCGGAATCTTTCTCAAACGAAGAAGCGGTTGGCCTGTCCGAACGGGCGATGCTGCGTCGCAGGCAGGCGGTGCTTTCACATCTGCGACTCGGGCTAACAACACTCGCGTCAATCGCTGCAACGGCACCCTTCGTCGGACTATTCGGTACGGTCCTCGGCATCCTCGAGGCATTCCGCGGTTACGCGGGCAGTCGGTCTACGTTTGTACTAATCATCAGTACTACCTTGGCTGGCGCCCTGCTCACCACCGCTGCCGGACTCGTTGTCGCTGTTGATGCGGTCTTTTCATATCGATACCTCCAAGAAAAAGTCGCAAATTTCGATCGGGAATTGCAGAACGCAATTTCTGAACTAATCACCTTCCTAGGTTTCCATCCTTTACCCCGTGCGATCACACTTCAATCGAGCGACACTTTGCTCAACTGGACCGGAGCCACGCATCAGTCGCGTTCTTGGGAGATTCCTGCTGAGAGCCCTCGCCTACTGATTGTTTCCTTAACCAGTTTTGGTCTCTTCTTTCTGTTTCAGATGTTCAACACCGCATTCCATAACTGGAGCTACAACCCCGAAGACAATTTCGTCCCGTATCAATACACAAACCTGCAAACCTTTTCGACTCAGGACGTTTTTTCCCCCGATCGCAAGGTTCGGGCATACATTCCCCTGGTATCTTTGTGGCTAACCCGTCATAAAAATGGATCTACAACTGCAGAATGTAATTTGACAGACCCATATCTTGCTGCTGCAGAGCCACCTTTCTATCCCGAGGAACCTCGCTCTACTTTCGTCATGTTCTTTCCGGCTGACCAGCCGATTGAATGGTGGAAGGTGCCATATAAGGGCTCCTCTGCCTACTCGCTCCATCAATACGACGTCCTGAACAGCCCAGGCTGCGATGTCGCATACATAACCTGGCGAACCAACGAAGAACTGCTCGTGCAGTGCACTACCTGCACTCAGAACGATCGAATAACTCCTGGTCTCGTTCCCGATGGGCGACGTATCACCGTAGCCGATGGCGAGGGCCGACCGCTCAGAGTACTGAGCCAAAAGCACGCTGCTTCCAACCAAGTTGCTCACTTACTTCACCCGCAACCCGATCAGTAGCTGCCCCATTTCCGGTGCACCACTCTCGGCACTCATCCCACGCGCCTCATCCCTGCACCTGGTTCGTTAACTGCCGCCCGTCCCATCTTTCCGTCACAAACCACGTAACTTCCCCAACATTTTGTAACTTTCTTAGTTTTCTGCAGTCTTACCACGCGGCGAGGATTTACTGGTTCGCCACTAGACCACGAGGCAAAACATCCGTATGCTGCCTCTCACGCAAACGCCGCATGGGTGTGGGGTTGGAGTAAACCAATCACAGTGTTCACGGTCATCCGCAGTGGTACATCTTTGTATCCGCGGACAAGAGGAGCGCTTCGTCTGACCGTGATCATGCGGATGAAAACAATTTGAAAGGACATTCAGAAAAATGAAAAACTCCGTGAAGTCTCTCCTTGTTGCCGCCGCTGTGACCGGTTTGTTGGGCACCGTTGCTCTGCCCGCTGCTGCCCAGTCCTCGACTGATCAGAAGACCACTACGACCGACAGCAAAGACAAGAACTCCTGCACAGGCAAGAACGGCTGCTCCGGCAAGGACGCCAAAGCCAAGAAGGCCTCCAAGAAGGACAAGACCAAGACCGCTGACACTGCGAAGGACAAGAACTCCTGCAAGTCAGCCAATGGCTGCTCCGGCAAAGACGAAAAGAAGAACTAGTTTCTTCTCGAGCCTCGGGGACGAAGCCAGCCGGTTTCGTCCCCTTGTTCATTTCCGGACGTGCACACAACGTCGTTGCCGTAAAATGAAGGCAATCAGCTCCAAGTCTGCGACTTTTCCAGCACGTCCGAATCGGATAACTAATGTCTGCCAACCGCTTCAACGGCTTCCGTGAACTAGGCATCGGCATCGGCCTGCGCACCGCGCACTATTCCTACATCCTCGAGAACCGTCCGAAAGTGGACTGGTTCGAAATCATCTCCGAGAACTACATGCTCGATGGCGGCCGCCCCATGCGTGTGCTCGACCGCATCCTCGAGGACTACCCCGTCGTTCAGCATGGCGTCTCCATGTACTTCGGCAACACCGATCGCCCCAACCGCGAGCACCTCAAGCGCCTGAAGGAACTGGTAAAGCGCACCAACACTCCCTGGCTCACCGATCACCTTTGCTGGGGCTCCGTCGACGGGCGCTACACGCACGACCTGCTGCCGCTTCCCTACACAACCGAAGCCGCCCAGAATGCCGCCGACAAGATTCGCGAAGTCCGCGATTTCCTCGAAGTTCCCGTCGCTGTCGAGAATCTCTCCAGCTATGCTGAGTTCCGCTCTTCCACGATGACGGAGTGGCAGTTCGTCAGCGAAGTCGTCGAACGCGCCGATTGCGGCATGCTTCTCGACGTCAATAACATTTACGTCTCATCGCAGAATCACGGCTTCAATCCTTTCGACTACGTAAACGGCGTGCCCATTGAGCGCGTCGCGCAGATCCACATCGCCGGACACTCCAAGCTCAAGGACTACCTTCTCGACACCCACGACCATCCCGTCTGCGATCCCGTGTGGGCGCTCTACGAGCACGCCATCAAGCTCGCCGGACCCACTCCAACACTCCTCGA
>DASTGW010000260.1:0-3123 GCA_035718705.1 Terriglobales bacterium
GCATCGTCTTTCTCGCTTGTCGGCGGGAATCGAGCAATCGTCGGCTCCGTCGTGTTCCCGGACAACAGCACCGCCGCCCCTGCTCGCTTCAGGATGCGATGGTCCGTCGCCTCCGTATGCGCCACCTGTCCGCTCGGCAGCGCCGGCATGTGACACTCCACACAATTACGATTTTCCGCGTGATGCCTCTCGCCGAAGGCCGCTCCGTGACAGCTCAGGCACTTGCCCCGGTAGTACTCGGCTGCCTCCTGTTTCGCCGGACTGAAATGCGGATCATGGCAACTCCCGCACCACATCTTGTCCCCTGACTTCCGTTTGCACGCACTCATCGCCAAGGCCTCGAACTGGCTTAACGCTCTCGTTCCGTCATTTTTGCCATCCGCCAGCACGAAATAATGCAGGTAGTCTTCCAGCCTCTGCCCGGGTTTGAACTCATAAATGTTCTTTCCCGGCTGTTTGATTGCCACCGACCCCTCGAAATGGCATTCCATGCAGACGTCGTCTCGCCGCGCCGGAGCGAGTTTCGCCGGATTCACGATCGCCCCCTTTCCCGATGCCGCGTGTTCTGCCCCGTCTCCATGGCATCGTTCACAGCTGATGCCGCCGCTCGTGAACGGTCGGGCCGCGTACTTGTTCGCCGTTCCCGGTTCCGGCGCCTGCACTCCGCTGGCATGGCAGTTCATGCACTCCACGTGTGCCGGCAGGTTCATCGGGGCTTCTTTGGCGTTGTCATACGCCGGCGTCATGTTCCACCGGCCTTCCTGCGAGTACCAGTTGATCGGCGCCTCGAAAAGAAACCCTTGCTGCGAAAAAAGGTAGGTACGGCCCTTCTTGTTCGAACCAATGAAGTACAGGAATTCGCGCCGGCCTTTCACCTGCGCATCCCCGGGCCGCTCGAAATCCATCCACACTCGGCCATTCTCGACCGAGACCCGGTACTGCATGCCAGATTGTCTGTGAGTGAACTCTCCGGTTGTGACGCCATCCTTGGCCTCGCCACTCGCCCGTGCCATGGAGGTGCCGGCATAGGTCTTCGAGATTTCCGCGTGGCACCCCGAACAGCCGGCGGGGCTCTTCCCCTCGGAACCCCAGCCCGTTGCGCTGGTCAGCATGAGCAGTATCGTGGTGACCGTCTTGAACAACAAATTCGCCTCTTCGCCGCCCCTTATCGCACTCTGATCAAAGTCAGTTCAGTTTACAGTTATATTTCTGAAAATTTGGCATAGTACCCCACCCTGAATTGCTATCCTGAAAGAGTAAGTGGAAATAGACGTAGTTTTCGGACTGGCAGTTCGAGCGCGCTTCGCGACCGGTTCGAATGCGAACCGTACTTTGGAGGATAGTTATCGATTGGTAAACACGGAAACGATGCAAGTCCTTTGTTTGGACGACTTTGCCTCTATCCCCTTTGCTTGCAAGACTGCCGTCAAGTCTACAAGACTTAACTCTTTTGCTTGCAAGAACATCAACTTTTTTTCCTT
This sequence comes from Terriglobales bacterium, assembly GCA_035718705.1. Lineage (GTDB taxonomy): Bacteria > Acidobacteriota > Terriglobia > Terriglobales > Acidobacteriaceae > DATMXP01. The sequence continues at coordinate 1,482 of DASTGW010000260.1, forward strand.
TTTTCTAAGTCCGTATTTGCTCTTTCCTAGTACAAGGGACCGTGAGTACGTATGATTACTCATTAGTTAATAGGCGACTTTCACCGCGCTTTGATTTACTGTCTCTGCCGTGGCCGAACTCCGGGAAGTCATCGTCGATCGCAAGCTGCTGGACGCATTCAAGCGCCGCGCCCTGAAGCTGTATCCGCTTGAATTCCTGGAGCAGATGGTCGGCCGCCTTATCGACGGCCAAGCCCGCATCTACGCCTTCCGCGAACTCGAGCACGAAGCCACCCGCTTCGAGGTCACCATCGACGAAGACCTCGACCCCATGACCGAAGGCCAGGAAGACGTCCGCCGCCTCGACATCCTCGGAACCATCCACACCCACCCGCAGGCGACCATCGAGCCCAGCAACGTCGACTGGCATGCCATGGCCCGCGACCGCGAACTGGTCATGGGCATCTGCGCCATCCGCAAAACCATCAAGCGCCGCTTCGTGAGCTTCGCCTTCTACAACCGCAATCGCGAACAACTCCAGTTGACGATCGCAGAATCGAACGGCCGCGCCAAACCCGCCGCCTCCAGCGTTTGAGGAGCCCACGGCTTCAGCCCTGGAGATAGCGCAGCGAAGCATCACTGCACTTCGTCCCACCCGCTAAGTTGACGCAAGTTAAACCTCGGCGCTAGATTGGAAACACCTACGATGAAGCTCTTCGCTCCAATTCGCTGACCGTCGTCCGCTGTCCTCGTCCCTTTGAAACATGAAACATCCGCACCTGTGTGCGTGTCTAACGGAGACGCAATGAGTCTTCCTGTCCTTGAAGTCGACAACCTGGTGAAGGTCTATCGCGCGGGAACACGCGACCAAGTCCGCGCCGTCGATGGCATGAGCTTCACCGTAAACGAAGGTATGATCTTTGGCCTGCTCGGCCCTAACGGCGCTGGCAAATCGACCATGCTCCGCGTGCTGACAACCCTCAGTCGCGCGACCAGTGGCAGTGTGCGTTTGCTCGGATTGGATGTGCGCACGCACGCCCTCGAAGTCCGGCGCAAGCTTTCCGCCGTGCTGCAGGACACTGCGGTCGAACTGTTCCTCTCCGTCCGCGACAACCTGCTCACGTACGCACGCTTCCACGGACTGCCTTCTCGCGTGGCGCAGGCGCGTGCCGATGAAGTGATGCACAAGTTCCAACTGATGGGCGAAGTCGATAACAAAGTGCAGGACCTCAGCGGCGGATTCAAACGCCGCGTGCAGGTCGCGAAGGTCTTCATGGTCGAAACACCCGTGCTCTTCCTCGACGAGTTCTCAACCGGCATGGATCCGATTCTCAAACGCGAGGTGATGGCCAGCCTGCGCGCCGAAGCCGCCAAAGGACGCACGATCGTTTTGACCACGCAGATCCTGAGCGAGGCGGAAGAGCTCTGCGACGACATCCTCATCATGAACAAAGGAAAGCAGGTTGCGCGCGGCAACCTGAACACGCTGAAGCTGCTTTCGCAAGGCGTCTATGACGTGGTGATGAGTTTTGACCACTTGCCGCAGGGCATTCAGGCGGAGGTGCAGCGCTTCGATCCCATCCGCGTCAACATCGATCACAACACGATTGAGATGACGTTGAAAGAACGCGACACACGTGTGCTCGACATCATCACCGCGCTC
>DASTGW010000261.1:0-3525 GCA_035718705.1 Terriglobales bacterium
GAAGTGCACATCGGCGAAGAAGTCCGCTATGGGGCCATGGTAAAGGGCGGCTACACGGAGGCCGTCGGCGGCGTAGTGATGATGATCGCGGGAGGCAACGCCAAATCGATCGTAAGCAAGGTTAAGGAGCGGGTCGCTGAAATCAACGACCGCAACATGATTCCCGGCGGGCTCAAGATTGTCCCCTATTACGATCGTTCGCGACTCGTAGACGCCGCCATCAACACTGTGACTGAAGTTCTCGAGGAAGGAATTGTTCTTGTCGTTGTAGTGCTGTTTCTCTACCTGGGCGATTTGCGATCGAGCTTGATTGTGAGCGCCAACCTTCTTCTCACGCCGCTGCTCACGTTTCTAATCATGAATCAAATTGGCCTGTCGGCGAACCTGATGTCGCTCGGCGGACTTGCGATCGCCATCGGCTTGATGGTCGACGGATCGGTGGTCGTCGTCGAAAACGTGTTCGCTCGCTTGAGCCATGGAGGCAAAGAGTCGCGCCTGCACATTGTGCGCGATGCCGTAGCCGAAGTTGCAACTCCGGTCATCTTCGGCGTATTGATCATCGTTCTCGTATTCCTCCCCCTGATGACCCTCGAGGGGACCGAAGGCAAAATGTTCGGTCCCCTCGCTTACACGATTGCTATCGCGCTGCTGATCTCTCTTGCACTTTCGCTCACGCTTTCGCCAGCGCTCTCAATGTTCTGGCTGAAAGGCGGATCGGAAAAGGACACCTGGCTGGTTCGTTCGCTGCGCAATCCGTACGAAAAGATACTTTCACTCGCAATGAAGAACAAGACGATCAGCGTTTCCGCTGTTGTCGCGCTCTTCGCTATGTCGCTCTGTCTGTTTCCCTTCTTAGGAACTTCGTTCATTCCGGAGATGCAGGAGGGAACGCTTGGACCGAATGCCGACCGCGTGCCAAATATCTCGCTTGACGAGTCCATCAAAATGGAAATGCAGATGCAGCGCATGATGGACGACATTCCGGGAATCGAGAAAGTCATTTCGCGTCTGGGACGCGGCGAATCGCCCACAGATCCCGCCGGCCCAAACGAAGCAGACGTGATCGCCACGCTCAAACCGATTAAGGATCGTCCGCGAGATTTGACACAGGCCAGGATCGCTGATGAAATGCGCCGCAGGCTCGTGACGATCCCAGGAATCAACCTCGTGATGTCGCAGCCCATTTCTGACCGCGTGGACGAAATGGTAACTGGCGTGCGTGCCGATATAGCCGTAAAGATCTTCGGCGACGATCTCGACACGCTGATCGAAAAGGCTCGCGCAGTCGCGCAAGTTGCAACCTCGATTCAGGGAACCCAGGACACACGCATTGACCGCGTCGGCGGCCAGCAATATCTGGTGATCGATATCGATCGCTCCGCAATTGCTCGATATGGGCTCAATGCGTCTGACGTGAATGACACGATTGAGATGGCAATCGCCGGCAAAAGTGCAACTGAAGTGTACGAGGGCGAGCGGAGATTCCAGGCGATCGTCCGTCTTCCCGCCAACTACCGCAACAACATCGATGACATCAAGCAGATTATGGTGTCGTCGCCGAACGGTCCCCGCATCCCGCTTGAAGATCTGGCCAGCATTCGCGTGCAAGAAGGGCCTGCACAAATCAATCGCGACATGGCCAAGAGACGCATCGTTGTCGCTATCAATGTGGAAAATAGAGACCTGGGCGGCTACGTAGCCGAATTGCAGAAGACAGTGAATCAGAAAGTCCCGCTGCCGTCGGGTTATTACTTCCAGTGGGGCGGCCAATTTCAGAACATGCAGCGCGCCATGCGCCACCTTACGATCATTGTCCCCATCACGATCGGCGCAATCTTCTTTCTGCTGTTTCTGTTGTTTCACTCCGTCCGGTTCGCGGCGCTCATCATCACAGTGCTGCCGCTTGCTTCAATCGGCGGAGTCTTCGGCCTGTTCATTACCGGCGAGTATCTTTCAGTTCCTGCATCCGTCGGATTCATCGCGCTCTGGGGCATCGCTGTGCTCAATGGCGTCGTTCTGGTGTCGTATATCCGCAAGCTCAGGTTGGATGGCCGAACACAGGCTGAGGCGATTCGACAGGGGACCAAACTGCGATTCAGGCCAGTGATGATGACGGCAACTGTCGCGGCACTCGGACTTGTTCCCTTCCTATTCGCGCGCGGGCCGGGTTCGGAGATTCAGCGTCCTCTCGCAATCGTTGTCATCGGCGGACTTGTAAGTTCAACGCTGCTCACTCTAATTATCGTTCCATGCCTTTATGCGCTGTTTGAAGGCAAGCCGCAGGACATAGCCGACAAGGAAATGGAGCACCACATTCTGAGCTGAACGAAACGTCTAAAGCCCCGATGCTCCGAGAATTTTCTCAGCGCAAGTCGCTCAGTTTAGGCAACGATGCCTGAGACCATCCGCCTCCGAGTGCTTTGATCAACAGCACGGTAGCTCCCATGCGGCGTCGTTCAATATCGATCTGGTTGCGTTGATTTTGCAGTGCGATGGTTTGCGCCGTAAGCACCTGCAGATATGGGCTCGCGCCTTCGCGATAGCGGTTAGTCGAAATATCCAGCGATTCCTGCGCGGAGGCCGTAGCTTCGTTCTGTTGCTGCGCCTCGCGCTCAAGGATGCGCAGCGCCGCAACCGAGTCTTCTACTTCCTGGAAGGATTGCAGAACAATCTGCCGGTAGTTTGCCACGTACTGATCGTAGCTGGCCAGCATGGCGCTCGATGTTGCACGACGCCTACCGGCATCGAACAAAGTCTCGCTAAGCATCGGACCGACAGACCAGAAACGGCTTGGAGCATTCAGCCAGCTTGCAAGCGAGTGCCCCTCAACTCCCGCGACGCCTCCGATAGAAAGCGTCGGGTAGTATGCGATTTTAGCCAAACCGATGTTTTCATTGGCCTGCTGGACGCGGCGTTCAGCGGCCGCAATGTCCGGACGCCTTTCGAGAAGTTCCGATGGCAATCCGGTGGGGATCGTGGGCGGAGCAAAAGCACGAACTTCTGTAGGAATCGAAAATTCTGAGGGCGGCTTACCCACGAGTATCGCAATTGCGTGCTCATACTGCGCCCTCTGCACGCCGATGTCCGAATCGGCTACTGTGGCGCTCTGCAGTTGCGTGCGAGCCTGTGCAACGTCAGACTTCGGCGCAGCTCCTTCATTGAAGCGATTGGTCGTTAGCTCGAGTGCCTGGCGATAACTTTCGACCGTCTGGTCGAGAAGAGCCTTTTGGGCATCGGATGCGCGAAGATAAAAGTAATCGAGCGCAAGCTCAGCATGAAGTACGAGCCGCACATTTTCCAGATCTGCCGCGCTCGCCTGTGCGCCTTCTTTGCTCTGCTGAACTACCCGGCGAACCCTGCCCCAGATGTCCACTTCATAGGACAAGTCGAACGGCAGCACAAAATCCCCCGTCGCGTCGGGATCGCTACTTGCATATGGCGCTTCTCGTGAACGGCGCATTGAATTGATATATGGCGCAGTCCAGATGGTCGGAAATTCCGATGCGCGGTTGTATCCGACGGCAG
>DASTGW010000262.1:0-3686 GCA_035718705.1 Terriglobales bacterium
GATTTACATGGCGGTGGTGGATCGGGCGTGTTAATCGTGAACGGCGATTTGACCATTCACGGCGGCGGCTTTCAGTGGTACGGGCTCATCCTGGTGAAGGGAACGGTGACATTCCAGGGCGGCGGCTCGGCGGGAACGAACATTATCGGTGCCGTGATCGCGGGTCAAGATGCGAACGCAAATTCGGACACCACTCTCGGCGGCAGCGTTGTCATCAACATGGACACGTGCGCTATCAGCAACTCATTCAAAGGCCAGCCGCTGCACTTCATTGCCGCGCGCGAGCTCTTGTATTAAGGAGTAGTGATGGTTTTTAAAAGACTAATTCTAGGGGCGGCCTTTTGCAGCGTTGCCGGGATGGCAACGGCTCAGTCCCTGGTCGACATCGCAAAGCAAAAGCCTGAGAAGAAAGCAACGCGAGTCATCACCAACGATGAAATTCCGTCGAAGCCGGAACCGGTGGAGACGCCAAAGACCCCGGCCGCCGCAACCTCTTCCGAGGCCGCGGAGCCGGCGGATGGTAAAGCGCCGGACGGCAAAGACGCGAAAGATAAGCCTCAGGCACAAGCGACTGCCGGGAAAGATGGAGATTCGGCAGAGCTGAAGGCGATGCAGAAGCAGCTCGACGACATGAAAGTGAACATGGCGGAGCGGCAGCAGCGCACGGAGGAACTTCGCGAGAAGATCAAGAACGAAACCGACGAATACAAGCGGAACCTGGCCCCGACACTCTTAGCGGCGCGTGAACTCGATCTGCAAACGATGAAGCAGGAGACCGAAGACTTGCAAAAGAAGATCGACACGAAGCGAGAAGAAGAACGCAAGGAACGCGAGAAACAGCAGACGGCCAGCGGACAATAGTTCAGCCCTAAACAGTTAAGCCCGGCCGCTTGGCCGGGCTTTTTCTTTTGCGAAGCTGTTAGTGCCAGCGGGTGGTGAAGCCGGTCTGAACCGTACTCTGTCCGAACGCCGCCGGATAGGAATTCACGTCGGTTTTGGTAACGGGCTCATCCAAGGGCTCGGCCACAACGGTGTAAGAGTCGGCGGGCACACCGCGAATGCTGTAGGAGCCGTCGACGGTGGTGAGCGTTCCAATCGGAGACTTACGGATGTTGCCGCCGATGGGAAGATTGCCGGTAGTGGATTCGGCGAACACGTGTGCGCCGAATACGCCAGAACCGCTGGAGAAAGCCACGCGTCCGGTGATAGTGCCGGGTGCGAATGCCTGGGCAGTGCTCGGATAAACGGTTGAGATCGCCGCTACGTCGTCGTAGCTGAGCGTCGTGAGATCGCTTGCGAAGGGGAACATCACAGCCCGGACGATGGCGGAATGATCGAGTCCAAAGAAGTGACCGATCTCGTGCGTGGCGATCACCTGCATGTCGTCGCCAGTGGTGCCTCCGGTTGTGAAGGTCACATTTGGATTGAAGAGAATGTCGGCCTTCAAAAGCTGTCCGGGGAAACTCGACGTGCCGCCGTGACCATCGCTCTCGCCAGCGCGATCGGCGGTGGTGGTGATGGTGACAGCGAGGGTGGTGGCGTCCTGGCTGAAGTCGGCGTCGGTGCAGACGAAACAGACCAGGTTGATGTTGGAGGGCGATTGTTCTTCCGCGCCGATGTTGCTGGTTGGGCCTTCGTTCACCGGGAGTGTCGCGTTGGGAGCGCCCTTCCACGTAGCGAACGAGGCAGCCAGCACGTCATGAACGCTACGACTGCCGGTGACGTTGCTCTTAATGGCCGGATTCAAGTTCCAGGTAACCGGGAAGGAGCTGAAATCCCAGCGATCGATGTTGCTGCTGGAACCGGTGAATTGCGGCAGCCAGGAAAAGGCCGGGAGAGCGGCAAACGCGAACAGAAAGAGCGCAAGGCAGAAGAGCGGGAACCTATTCACGCGGCACCGCCTTGCGAATACGAGCTTCCATTTGGCTGAGCGTAAGCGTATTGCCCCTGTAAGTCTTCACCGAGCTTCCAGAAAGTTCTTCCGCGCCCATGACACCGTTGCTGACAACGGTGCTTCCAGTCTGGCTGTCGCGAGCGACGCGAAAGTGTCCTTGCATCAAGCCGACCACCACCATGGTGCCATCTGCGTTTTGGCTTGGTCGCAGGAAGAGGAGAGCCTGTTCCCCAATTTGCATAGGCTGAACGCCGGCAACATGCTGGGTGTATCCACCGGCGCTGCCGCCGACTTGCTTAATGACAACCGTGTCTGCTGCGGAGCCCTTCAGTGAACGGGCGACCTTCACCCGCGTAAAAGTGTAAATACGAGTGTGTGTGGCGTTCCAGGAGGTCCAACTGTCGACGGCCTGTCCTTCTACGATATGAGTGGCCGCGGAAGAGAGTTCTTCCACCGACATGGGCTTCACCATTGTTGCCGAGGCAAAGCAGGAAGTCAGCAGTAAGAGCGTGAAGATTGCAAATCGCTTCACTGCACCACCTCCAACCCACCGGTGAAGGTAGTGACGTCGCCGCTGGTGTTCTGTAAATAGACGGTGCGCGCACCGAGAGCTGCGCCAGTTGCCGCCGTGGCGGTAAAGGCAAGACCGGGAGTGTTGTCGGTTGCGGTGATGCCGCTGACGTTGGTGACAGTGATGTCCTTGAGGCCGCCGATGGTTACGGTCATTTGTCCGTTGAGGCCTGGGCCAAACAGGATGACGCGATTGCTGGCGCCACGATGGATAACACCGCCAGTGTTCGAAGCTGATGCCCGACCGGTCAGGCTATTCACACCGAGGTTTTGTGCATTTGGCGCCGGAGACACAGCAGCGGCAGCAACGGTTATGTCGACACCGCTGGCGGTCTGGCCTTGGCCCAGGTCAACGACAGTCGGCGCCTTTAAATTTGCGACGGGATTACCCGTCGGCGCCGGGGTACTGGTTGAATTTCCGGAACTCGTTGCCGTGGACGAGCTACCGCCGCCACCGCAACCGGCGAGAAAAATGCAAAAGAGTATAGGGATTCCTAAGCGCCACACCTAGAGTTGCGCCTCCGTCGAGTTAGAAACCCGCAGCCCACCTTAGAGTTGCAATCTAAGGCTTACAATTGCGAAGTTTACATGGGGCCACTTAGAATTTCCGTAATCCCGCATGATCTCAGGACTTACCTTCAACTCACGCCAGCGAAATGCTTTCCGAAAAAGTCTCCTGAATTGGTACGACGTGAACCGGCGCGACTTGCCCTGGCGTCAGACAAAAGACCCATACCGGATATGGATTTCCGAGATCATGCTGCAACAAACGCGGGTAGGCGCGGTGCTCGATCATTACCGGCGTTTCCTGAAGCGGTTTCCCAATGTGGAAACGCTAGCGAAAGCGCGAGAACAATCGGTTTTAGCGGCGTGGAGCGGCTTGGGGTACTACCGGCGCGCACGAAATCTGCATGCGGCGGCGAAGGTTGTGGCTTTTGAACGTGGCGGAGAATTTCCTCGCACAGCAGAAGGATTACGCGAATTACCCGGGATCGGACGATATACATCGTCAGCGATCGCGAGCATTGCCTTCGGCGAACCGGACGCCGTGGTGGATGGAAATGTGGAGAGAGTTTTGTCGCGCGTGACGGGAAGAGTGGAATTATCCGAGCGCGAGACATGGACGCTAGCGGAAGAGATGTTAAGCAGAGAGCGTCCTGGCGATTTCAATCAGGCGATGATGGAATTGGGAGCAACGGTGTGCCTGCCCGGTGAGCCGAAA
>DASTGW010000263.1:0-7221 GCA_035718705.1 Terriglobales bacterium
GGACCGACACTGGAACGATCGATCTGCCGCCAGGTAGGGGCGGGTTTGCATCGTTGATCACGTTTACCGGCGGCACTGGCGCAATGGTAAATGCAAGTGGACAAATTCGATTACGTGGTGAGTTCGATCCGGTAGCCGGCACCACGAGCGGCGAATACATCGGCTCGGTGTGCACTCCGCAGTGAGCATGTCATTGAGAAGATGAGAACAAGAGAGCCCAACCAGGAATCAATACTCCCTGTTTGCGTGCGAGTCTCTTGGTTTGTTCGCTGGCTGCATCGCATCCGCTACCCGGAGAACAATCGGCCTGGCGATGCAACAGAAACTATACACACGTGCCGCTGAGGGTTACGAACGGATTGAGGGCGCACGTACTGCCAATAACCCGCTGGTCAACTGAAGTTTGAATTGGAACATAATGGAACGTAATTGTGATAAGGCGGCTTTGTAAGTGATTGAAAACTTGGTGGACGTGACTGGGATCGAACCAGCGACCTCATCGTTGCGAACGATGCGCTCTCCCAACTGAGCTACACGCCCACTTTCGCGGTAATTTCATTCTATCAGCGACTCGCCTGGACCGCCAAGAGCGCAGCTTCTGAAACTATCGTGACGTGATGTGCGTCTCATAGGTGTGAGAGCTATGTCGAGTGCGCCAGCCTTGAGCGCCGCATATAATCAAGGAGTGACTCCGTCCAAGATCGTCAAGAAGGTAGCCGAGGCCGATTTCCCAACGCGTTGGGGGCAGTTCCGCATTTTCGGGTTTGAAGGAAATTTCGATAGCAGCGGCGAGCGCCGCAAGGAAACCGCCGTCGCGCTGGTAATGGGCGACATCCATTCCAAACCCCCACTCGTCCGCGTGCATTCGCAGTGCTTGACGGGCGATGTATTCCACTCGCTGCGATGCGATTGTCGCGCGCAACTTGAACTCGCGCTTTCGATGATCGCCGACGCAGGCGCCGGGATCCTCGTTTACGAGCAGCAGGAAGGCCGCGGCATTGGCCTGATGGCAAAGTTGCAGGCCTACGAACTTCAAGATCAGGGTCTGGACACGATCGAAGCCAACGAACGGTTGGGCTTCAAGTCCGACCTGCGCGAGTATGCGTTGCCGGGAGAGGTGCTGAAGGCGCTGGACGTCGATGCCGTCAGACTGATGTCAAACAACCCGGAAAAAGTAGCCGCACTTGAGAACGCCGGGATCAAAGTCGTGGAGCGCGTTCCCTGCGAGCCCGAGGCTACCAAGCATTCCGAGTTCTATCTGAAAACCAAAAAAGAACGCATGGGACACCTCTTCAGTCGATAGTGTCGAACGTGTCCGTTTCCGAACACAGCGTCCCACCAGCGGACGCTGTTCGCGTTTTCATCCCACATTGAGCTCGCTGACCACGCTCCTGCCTGCACATTCAAATCATTAGAAGGCTGACGAATTGCAGCAGCACCCTTAGTCTCGGGAGCCCTGACTATGGACGCCATCTATCAGGACCTGCGTTACGCCCTCCGCCTGTTGTTGAAGAATCCGGGATTCTCAATCGTCGCAGTGCTCACGCTCGCGCTCGGCATTGGCGCGACCACAGCGATGTTCACGGTGGTGAACGGCGTGATCCTTAGCCCATTTCCTTTCTCTCAGCCCGACCGCCTGGTTGTCATCAAGGAACGTGTTCCGAAATTTTCGGAGCGCCCTGTCAGCATCCCCGCGCCGGACGTTCTGACCTTCGCCCACGAGAGCCAGACCTTTTCCGATGTAGCGGGCTACCAGGAAAATACGATGGACCTGACCGGCATTGGAGATCCGCGAAAACTGCAGGTCACGCGCATGGGAGCAAACGCGCTCGCTGTCCTCGGAGTGACTCCACTGATGGGTCGCAACTTTACGGCGGAGGAAGATCAGGAGAATGGCCCGAAGGTGGCGATCCTCAGCTACCGATTCTGGCGAAGCGCGTTTGCCGGTGATTCGAACGTGATCGGCAAAAGCATCACTCTCGACCGTACTCCGCACACCATTGTTGGCGTGATGCCTGAATCGTTCATCTTCCCGATCGAAACCTATAAAGAGGATTCCGTGCTTTGGGTTCCGATGGCATTTACCGCCGAAGAAAGAAAAGCGGTGGGCGACAACTTCAATTACGGGGCAATCGCCCGATTGAAGAATGGAACTTCCGTTGACCAGGCGCGTGCGGAAGCCTCTCGCGTGATGGCGATAATTCGCGATGGCTATCCAGCAGAGTCGAAAGGACAGTACGACACCCAACCGGTCGTGATGACGATGCGCGATTCCGCGCTGGGAGACTACCGAGAGCCTTTGCTGATCATGATGGTGGCCGTTGTCCTGGTACTACTGATTGCCATCGCCAACGTCGCCAACCTGCTGCTCGCCAGAGGCAGCGGACGCCAGCGCGAACTCTCGATTCGCGTCGCGCTCGGAGCAGGAAGGGCTCGGCTCTTCAGTCAGCTGATCTCCGAGAGCGTGCTGCTTGGAACAATCGGCGGCGCGGTCGGAACGCTCCTCGCACAACTCGGCGTGGACGCCCTGGTGTCACTGGTTCCGGCGAACATTCCGCGAATTCATGCCGTGCAGATTGACTGGCGAGTGCTTCTGTTCGTTGTAGGTGTGTCTATCCTGTCCGGAATAGTGTTCGGTCTGGCTCCCGCCGCCTTTGCGTTGCGCGTGAATGTGAACGATGGGCTGAAAGAAGGCGGCCGCAGCGGCATGCAGGGACGGAATCATCGCTACGCCCGCACGGCGTTCGTGGTTGCCCAGTTTTCACTCGCAGTAGTGATGCTGGTGGGGGCCGGGTTGCTCATCCGCAGCTTTCAGCACGTGCTCAATGTCGATCCGGGCTTCCGTGTGGATCATGTGATTTCAGCAGCGACCTCCTTACCGCGAGCGACTTATAAAGAACCGGCGCAACGAATGGCGTTCTACAACGAACTGATGCTGCGCCTGAATCATCTTCCCGGAGCTACCTCGGCGGGAGCATCGACAGACCTTCCGATGGAGGGCAACTGGAACAAGATCTTCTCGATTGCAGGGCAGACCGAACGTCCGGGTGCTCAGTTGGATTTCGCCAATCACTCGGTTGTGCTGAGCAATTACTTCCAGGCAATGGGCATACCGCTTATCCGTGGAAGGATGTTTGCCGATAGCGACAATCTAAAGTCGCAGAAGGTGATCATCATCAGCAAAGGCCTGGCGGATCGTTATTTTGGAACGGCCGACCCGATTGGACAGCGGCTGAAGTGGGGCACGCAGGCGGCTAAAGATGATTGGAAAACGATCATCGGAGTGGTGGGCGACGTGAAACAAGGATCGCTCGATCAGGACGTCGCTCCGCATACTTATGAGAGCTATCAGCAATACGACGAAGGCATCGGCGATTTGAATCTTGCGGTCCGCACCAGCGCAGAACCGGCGGCAGTCCTTGCCTCTGTCGAGACGACGGTGCACGCACTTGATCGCGAACTGCCGGTGACGCAAGTCAGGACGATGGAACAAGTCGTCAGCGAGTCCAATGCCTCTCGACGCTTCTACGTAATCCTGGTGTTTGTATTTGGAGTTGTCGCTATCACACTGGCTTCCGTAGGGCTCTACGGCATGGTTGCATTTGCGGTTGAGCAGCGCACCCGCGAGATCGGAATTCGCGTTACTCTCGGCGCAACTCAATGGAACGTGCTCGAGATGATTCTGCGCTGGGCAGTGATGCTCGCTGTGGCGGGAATCCTGCTGGGTGCAATCGGAGCGTTCGCCGCCACTCGCGTTCTTACGAGTTTTCTGTTTGGCGTGAAGGCTGACGACCCGATGACCTTCATGGCTGTTGCGGTCCTGCTTGGCATCGTCGCATTACTGGCGAGTTACATTCCTGCGCGACGGGCGACGAAGGTCGATCCGATGGTGGCCTTGCGATACGAGTAGCACTACTTGAGTACTTGTTGGATGTTCTTTCGGTTCTTCACTGGAAGGATTTCGGTCGCAAGCTTCGCCAGCGCGGTATAAATTTCGCGTGCTCCTCGCACTCGCGAGAGCGCTGCCAGATTACGCTTTACGGTTTCAACGTCGCCGCGAACGATAGGGCCACTGAAAGCTGCAGCCGGTCCGTGCTGAAGATAATTCTGGAGTGTCTTTTGCAGGATAGGTCCGATCACACGGCGGGTTTCTGCTGGCCGAAGACCCAGCTTTCGACCAATGCTTTCCGCGGCCGCCATCTGTGCAATAAACAACGGAGAGCTGAATGCGCCGAGCGCATGGTACAGGGCTTTGTCCTTCTTCTTTAATTTGAAAGACACTCCGCCGAGCGCGTGTGCAATCGTCGCTGCCTGCTTGATGGCCGCTGCATCGCCTTCGAGAGCGAATGACACCCCTTCGAAGGAACTTTGCGCAGCACGAACAAAGCTCATCATGGGGTGGACGGAAGCGACCGACGCGCCCCGACGCTTCAGTGAAACAAGCTGATCGGAAGAAAGTGCTCCGCTCGAGTGGAAGACCGTCTTCCCTTCCCATCCGCCCCGCTTCGCCATTGCCGCCGCGATAGGGCGAATGGATGCGTCGCCAACACAGATCCAGACCAGGCGAGCTGCGAGTTGAGCCTCACGCAGTGTCACCGCCGACGATTTGCAACGCCGCGCAATCGTGGTCACACGCCTCTCGTCCGAGCGATAAACGAGTTCCTCGACCGGGAACCCGGCCGTGTGAAGGGCCAAAGCGAGGGTTCCGCCGAGACTGCCGGCACCGATGATCGCCACCGAAGGCTTGCCTGCCATTGCAGCGCAGCATAACAGCTCATCGTTGCTCTACAAAACGTCCCTCACTGACCTGCTTTTGTTTATATTGGTCGAATGCCAAACCAGCGCAAGTCGTCGCCGAAGAAATCAGTTCGCATACTCTCCTCAAAAGTCGCCTACCAGGGACCTGTCTTCCAGATCACCTCCGACCAGGTGAAGGAACCGAGCGGAGTCACCGTGCGGCGCGACGTGGTTCGGCACTCCGGCTCGGTAGTCATCATGGCTGCCGAGAACAGCACCTTGCTGGTTCGCGGGAAGCAAAAGCCCAAACAGCCGAAAGAGCCCAGGGTGTTGCTGGTGCGTCAGTACCGGTACACGGCCAACGACTTCATCTGGGAATTGCCCGCCGGAAGGATCGACGAAGGCGAAGAAGAGCTGCCCGCCGCCAAGCGCGAACTTTTGGAAGAGACTGGTTTCTCGGCCGAGCGCTGGAAACGGGTCCTTTATTTTTATGTTAGCCCCGGCTTTTTGGACGAAACCATGGCCGTCTACCTGGCGGAAGGATTGAAGGCCGGGCAGGCCCAGCCGGAGGAAGACGAATTTATCGTAAAACGATTCTTTTCATTAACTCAGGCGGTAAAGATGGCCACCGGTGGCGCCATCCGCGACGCGAAGACAATTGCCTCAATTCTGTGGCTAAAACAGTCACAGTCTGTGCCTCGGAACTAACACCCGAGATAGTCTGACCGTCTAAACCCGCATGTCTAGGGCCTTTTTCTGCTGTTTACTATATTGACAACCTACCAGAACAGCAGCAGAATACTTGAAAGGCATCCTTCCAACAGCTCACCCATGGGCACGACTCCTCCGGCGAATTTCCTTTCCATCCGTGAGTCACTCTGGCGTTAAACTGTGCAGAAGGCGGTCCCATATCCCGCGTCATGGATGCGCGGCGAGAGTACGAAAGGAAGAGTACGTGTCCAGAATCAAGGGTAAGGTCAAGTGGTTTAACAACGCCAAGGGGTACGGATTCATCGGCCGGGAAGACGGTCCCGATGTGTTCGTTCATTATTCCGGAATCACCAGTGAAGGCTACAAAAGTCTTCAGGAAGGTGACGACGTCGAGTTTGAAATCGTCGACGGTCAAAAAGGACCGCAGGCGGCAAATGTAAATAAAACAACATCGGCGGCGTAATTCAGAATTTATTCATCTGTTCCCCTTTGACCCAGCCGGCCGGCTGGGTTTGTTTTTTGAGACAGAGCTTGTGTGGCGCGGACACTCTTGTTCGCGATGCTTTCATTTACAATTCGGCGCTGCTGATTGCGAGGCCCGAATGAAACTTGCCGTCGTCCTCCTCTGTTCCCTTTTTTTCGCTGCTGCTTGCATTGCGCAATCCCCAGCTGACATCGATCGTGTCTATCCTGCTGCTGAGTCACTCTATCTCGATCTGCACCAGCACCCAGAGTTGTCCCTTCACGAGGTTCAGACCAGCGCCAAGATCGCGGATCGATTGAAGTCGCTCGGTTTTGACGTGACGACTGGTGTGGGAGGAACTGGAGTAGTTGCTATCTTGAAGAACGGCTCTGGCCCAACCATCATGTTGCGCACCGAACTCGATGCTTTGCCTGTTCACGAGGAGACGGGACTTCCCTATGCAAGCAAGGTGACGACGAAAGACGACTCCGGCTCAACTGTTTCGGTAATGCAAGCCTGCGGACACGACCTGCATATGGCGGCGCTCGCAGGAACGGCTGACTTCATGTCACACAATCGTCAGCAGTGGCACGGGACGCTGATGCTGATCGCACAACCCGCCGAGGAGCGCGGCATGGGCGCGGAAGCCATGCTCAAAGACGGCCTCTTCACCCGGTTCCCCAAGCCCGATTACGCACTCGCGATCCACGACACCGAAGCGTTGCCGGCAGGTGAGATTGGCTATACGCCGGGATTTGCGCTCACGAGTTCTGACTCCATCAACATCACGGTGTACGGCCGCGGCGCACACGGATCGCATCCGAACGTAGCCATTGATCCGGTGGTGATTGGGTCGCGCATTGTTCTGGGTTTGCAAACCATCGTGTCACGGGAAATTAAGCCAGGAGATCACGCTGTCATCACCGTCGGCGCATTCCAGGCTGGGACGAAGAACAACATCATCCCTGACGATGCCAAGCTGCTGCTGACGGTGCGCGCGTACAAGCCGGACGTTCGTCAGCACTTGCTCGAATCTATTCGTCGCGTTGTAAAAGGAGAGGCGATGGCCGGGGGAGCAGTCAAAGAGCCGCTCGTCGAAATAGGCGAGGGCACGCCGGCGACCTACAACGATCCTGATCTCACGAAGCGATTGGCTGCCGTGTTGACGACATCTCTCGGCGAACAGAACGTGAAGGAAATCGATCCCGATTTCCCGTCGGAAGACTTCTCACGTTATTACAAGGAAGCAGGAGTGAAGAGCTGCATGATTCGAGTGGGAGCGACGAATCCGGAGAAGTTTGCGGAAGCAC
>DASTGW010000264.1:0-12534 GCA_035718705.1 Terriglobales bacterium
TCGCCGGATCGCCGGCGTAGCGGCGCTGCCAGATGCGATAGCTGAGAACGACTTCACGATCACGGCCCTCGGTGTCTTCGCCAGCGGTGAAAGTCCGGCCGAGGAGCGGTTGCACGCCGAGTACCGGGAACATGCTTGGCGTCATCTTGAGTGCAAAAAGATGCTCGGGGCGGTCTTCGTCGGCGAGGTTGGGCGTCCAGAATTCGGCCGCGCCCATGTCGCTGAACACGTGGTTCTGGCTGCGCCAATCGAGATAGTTGGCGGGAGCGACGGGGTTATTTTCGCCGTGCAAGATGACAACGAGATTGTCGGGGTCGCTGTAGGGAAGCGGACGCAGCAGGACGGAGTTCACGACGCTGAAGATGGCAGTGTTGGCGCCGATCCCGAGCGCAAGCGCGACAATGGCGGCGATGCTGAAACCTGGGTTCTTCTTGAACATGCGCAAGGCATAGCGAAGGTCCTGCATCCATCCGGTGAACAAAGAACCGGTGCGGGCGTCGCGAACTTGTTCCTTCACGTTTTCCATTCCATCCATTTCGAGGATTGCCTGGCGTCGCGCGTTATCGGGCGAGGTGCCGTTCTGCATTTTTTCATCGGCAAGAAGCCCAGCGAAGGAGCGCACTTCTTCGTCGAGGTCGGCGTCTATGCGTTGTTGCGAAAAGACGTTGCGGCACCAGCTGGCGAATTTGGGAAGCACAGGCATGAAGAGCTCCTAGGTGGCGAGGGCCGCGGCGATGGCGACGGCGATGCGCTGCCACTGTTCGGTTTCGGTTTCCAACTGGCGACGACCGGTGCGCGTGAGTTTGTAGAACTTGGCCTTGCGGTTGTTCTCCGACTCGCCCCACTCCGACGCGAGCCATCCGGACTCTTCCATGCGGTGGAGGGCAGGGAAGAGCGAACCGGGCTTCACCTGGAAGGTGCCGCGCGTGATTTGTTCCACGCGGCGTGCAATGCCTAAGCCATGCAGCTCGCCCAAGGCGAGCGATTTCAGGATCAGCAGGTCAAGCGTACCCTGCAAGAGGTTCTGTGAATCCGCCAAGCTTTGCTCCTATCGACTGTCGATATGAAGGTTATCGCTCGTCCTATAGACAGTCAATAGGAGAAAAGGTAAGCAGGGGCTGAAGCACTTTCTTTGGGGACGCCCGACGCACGCCTGAAGGCGGGCTCCACCCTCATTCCATGGCGTTATGGCGGGTGAGCTGGTCGACAAGGCGGCCGTGGCCGAGTTGGGCGGCGATGCCGGCGTGTTCGCGGGCGCGGTCGAGGCCGCCCTCGGCAATGTAGATTTCTCCGAGGGCGAGATGTGCTTCGGCCAAAAGGGGCTTCATTTCGAGCGCGATCAGGAGTTCGCGCTTGGCGTCGTTCTGGCGCTGCTGCACACGGTAAAGCTGGGCGAGGTGATAGTGACCTTCGGCCCATTCAGGAAACTGTTCGAGCGCCTGCTTCTGCTCGGCGATATGCCTGGCGGTCTCGTGGTCGAGCATCTCGTCGGCGACGCTGCGAAAGAACGGCTTGGAGTCCTCACCCATACTTAATATTCAACCACACCACTGCATTCAATGTCCGGCGTAGCACAGCTTTTGATAGTCCTGCTCGGATCCGGCCGAGAGAAGAACCCAGATCGAATAAGCCCCAATGGCAGTGCCGAAGGGAATATCGATGAGAGACACGAAGGCAACAACAAGTGTGAGAACGCGAGCCCACATCTCGCGCGCGAGCAGGCCAATGCCTGAAACCACGCCCAGGATTCCCTTGGTGAGAACGATCCAGCCCAACACGTTGATGAGCGGAGCGACAAAGGGCGGGGGTGGCGGGTTCATGTTGCCGATGATTCCGCTGAAGATGAAGCGAGCGGCGAACAGCATGCCGGCTCCTCCGATCACCCAGAAGAGCGAGTAGATGATGGTAAGAACCGCCAGGGTGCGGTAGTGCTGTTCGACCCGATTGACGGTCGTTACGCCTTGCATCACTCCCGCCGACGTGGGCGCGCCACACTTGCCGCAAACTGCCTGACCTGCAACGATCGCATTACCGCATGACGTACAAAACATGATGAGCTCCAGAGAATTAGCGAATTCTGACGCAGGTGGTCAGTGGCGTCAATCCTCCCGTTTGCTTTGGATAAAATGAGCAGGTGAAGCACGCGGATGCACTGATCATCGGTGGCGGCGTAATTGGTTTGTCATTGGCCTGCGAATTGAGGCGGCGAGGCATGTCGGTGATCGTGTTGGAGCGCCATCAACCGGGTCGCGAGGCTTCCTGGGCCGCCGGAGGAATGATCGCTTACAGCGAGGCCGGTCCGCACCCCCAGTTCCGCGAGTTGGCACGTGTGAGCGCCGAGATGTATCCCGAGTTTGTTCACCGCCTGCAGGATGAATCGGGAGTGAACGTCGACTTCCGTAGCGAAGGCAAAATCCACTTCCTGGAAGAAGGAAAAGCCGTGCCGGAAGGTGGAACACGGCTCAGCGAAGCAGAGCTTCGGCAACTGGAGCCCCAGGTCGAATTCAGCGGTGAGGCGCTGTTGCTGCAGGAGTCGACGGTCGATCCGCGGGCGCTGATGGAAGCGCTGGTGAAGGGCGCGCTGCATTTGGGCGTGGAGATTGATTCCGGAGCGGACGTCGCCGGGCTGGAACTTGATGGCAATCGCGTGAGTGGGGCCATTACGACGAAGACGCGCTACACGGGCCAGCAAGTAGTGATTTGCGCAGGTGCCTGGTCTAGTTCCCTGTTCGACTTAAGGATTCGTCCGGTGAAGGGACACATGCTTGAGGTCATACCGCAACGACCGCTACGGCACGTGATTCACGGCAATGGCGTGTACATCGTCCCGCGGTCGGATGGGAGGCACGTTATCGGCTCGACGATCGAAGACGCGGGCTTCGATAAGCGAGTGAACCCCGATGTTATTCAGCGCCTGCACCAGGCGGCGGCCATGCTTGTGCCTAATCTTGGCGAGGGCCTGATTCACCAGAGTTGGACCGGATTGCGGCCGTGCTCGGCAGACAAGTTGCCAGTGCTGGGTGCGACTTCATTGGAAGGACTATTTGCCGCGACGGGGCACTATCGCGATGGCATCATGCTGGCACCGATCACCGCGCGCGTGCTGGCGGGAACGATGAGCGGAGAAGTACCGTCCTTCGATATCACAGCGTTCTTGCCGAACAGATTTGCAAACTAGTGGGCGGGAGCGGTAACACTGACAGCTTCCACGTGCGGAACGGACTTCTGCGTGCTCTCATCATTCGAGGCGAGAGGTGAGTCGACCTGGTTTTCCAGCTTGCTGAAGACCACGAGGCGCTTCGGCGCAGGACCGATGTAGTAGGTGGGATAGCAGGTGATTAGCGTGAGTTGTGAATCGGAACTGGGTCGTGTGACCGAGAGATCATTTGGTTCGACGATCTTCTTACCCGTCACCTGATAGACGAATTTCTTGCCACCACGCTCGACGAAGAACTGATCACCTTTTTCCAGTTCGTGAATGTGCCGGAAGAAAGTGTCGCGATGCCCGCTGATGACTGCGTTTCCGGTCTCTCCGGGTTCGGCGGTGTTGGTGAGGTGTCCGGGGCCGAGCAAGAGGGCCTTGTGAGTGGTGCCTTCCACGACAAAGGACGTGAGGTCAATTTTGGGGATGACGAGGCGGATCATGCCATCGTCTTTAAGTGTGTGTGCCTGTTGCGTCGGGCTCTGTTCTGCTCGCCGCTGTTGTTCCTGGTCCCACTGCTCGGCCATGCGCTTTTGCTCGAAGTACATCTGTCCGTATTGAGAGAACACGTAGCCAACGAGGAGGGCTCCCACCAAAATCAACATCGCCGGGACAAAGTTTCGTGGAAGCTTCTCCAGGGGAAGCTTCGGGAGCGACAGTCGCTTATGGAAGTCGAAATTCATCCGGCCCTGCAATCAAATTTTAGCTACGCGCACCACAGCGAGCTAGACAGTTTAGATGCCAGAATCCAGTGTTCCGCAAGTGTTTAGCTGGAAATGCAGAAATGATGCCTATTTGCGCGTCTTTAGAGCCGAGATGATGCCGCCGATAAGCACGCCAAAACCTACCATTGAGATCAGTGGAAGCTCACCACCCGCCGACGGAAGTTCCTTTTCGCTTGGGAGAGGCAGGGCGGCCGTGCGGACGAGCGGAGGATAGAGGCTGCTGGTTTGCCCGGCAGCCTTTGGCTTTTCCGTTCCGTCTCCCGACTTGAAGTGAACTTCCGTATGTGAGCCGCCGACCGGAGTGTGGTTGGCATCGACGAGATCAACCGCGATCACGTGATCACCCGGTTGCAGTCCGGTGAAGCTCTGCTCCGTCGAACTGGTTTCGACTGGATCGCGAGAGTCGAGCTGCACACGATACGTCGGAGAGGGATCGGGGGCCATGCCGGCATTAACCAGCTGGAACCGCAGCGTTACGGAGGTGTCCTTAACCTCTTCACCAATGGTGGGCGAGAGAATCTTAATGGCCGCGCTGCTCGCCATGGCGGCACCTTTGCCCGGAGTGGATGGAGTCGTACTGCCTTGTGCTGGCCCGGTGCCTGGTTGATTGCCGGTGACTTGTGCAATAGCCAGAGAGGAAACAGCGACAAACAGGATTGCGAGATAGAAACGATAGCCCTTCATGGTCTCCCTACCACCGAGTACACCGAGAGCTCACAGTGTGTAGAAGTCTGCCAATGATTGCGTTTGGCCTACTTCGCAGAAAGTCCGGAATGCACTTGGTGCAGGCTGGAATAATCCTGCCCAAGTGTCTGAACTTCTACTGTTTAGCTCTGGTTCGTCGCCTGAACCGAGCCGCTCAAGGGGAACTTCCTGGTGCTTATAACAGCAATTCAGAGGCCGAAAATGTGCCGAAAAGCGTGGCTTTCCCGCAGCATGGCGGCCTGAAGCTGTGATGCTGCCGTGCAATCCGGAGTGGCTGGAACGAAATGTTCCAGAATAGGAATCCGCAGGGATTCCGCACCGGCACGGAAGTGTAAGTAGCTGGCCGTAACCTCTGGATGAACGTCGGGTTAACACTTCATTGACGGTTCCAAGTACCTGCTGGAACAATGGAGCTACTCAGGATCTCAGGAGATTCCATGTACGAAGAAGACACTTCTGTCGCGCCGGAGACGTCTGTCTCGGGCCATTCTGGCGGCAGCAATCTGTTCAGGAACATAGCACTGGGTGTCGCCGTGCTATACGTGGCGGTATCGCTTTATTTCATGCTGGAGATGCGAGGTCGTATCGACAAGCTGGAAGGCGACCAGAAGGCCGCGGCAGACAGCGTTGCTTCCCACAACGCCGCGATCATGAAGCGGCTCGGCATGACCGAAGCTTCCATGGAGCAGGCCTCCCAAGCTCTACAGTCGAAACTCGGCCAGACGCAAAAAGAGATTGCGGCACGCAGTTCTCAACTGGCCCATCAACAGCAGGTTGCGGAAGAGCGCCTGCGGCAGGAAAGTGCGCAGCAGATCACGGCGGTTAATACCACGATCGGCGGGGTGAAGACCGACGTGCAGGGCGCGAAGTCGGATATTGCTTCTACCCGCGCCGATCTCGAAGCCGCTAAGAGCAAGTTGGAACGTGCCATCGGCGATCTGGGCGTGCAGAGCGGACTGATTGCGCACACGCGCGACGAACTGGAATACCTGAAGCATCGCGGCGACCGCAATATCTTCGAATTCACGCTGAAGAAGGGCGATCACCCGCGCCCGGTTTCCACGGTCAGCCTGCAACTGAAGAAGGTTGATCCTAAAAAGGGCAAATTCAGCATGAACGTGGTGGCGGATGATCGCACCATCGAGAAGAAGGACCGCACGCTGAACGAACCGATGCAGTTCTACACCGGCCGAGACCGCAATCTCTACGAAGTGGTGGTCATGTCGGCGGACAAGAACACCATCACTGGATATATGAGCACGCCGAAGAATATCCCGGCACCGGTTTCAAACTAAACATTCGCTCTCTCCAAGCCCGGCTTCGCGGCCGGGCTTTTGTTTTGCCTGTGCTCAGGGTAGGAACTGTTGTGCCAGGCCCCGGAAAGGTATAAGGAAGTTCGGGGGCTGGGTATGTTTGCAATCACGGGATCTGGACTCGTCCAGATCATCCTGCGTACTTCCATTATCTATGCGCTCATCCTCGTGGGCGTACGACTGTGCGGCAAACGGGAAGTCGGCCAGATGACACCGTTCGATCTGGTGCTGCTCTTGCTGTTAAGCAACTCGGTGCAGAACGCGATGACCGGTCCTGATACCTCGCTGGTGGGTGGGGTGGCGGCGGCGATTACCCTTTTCCTGCTTAACACCATGGTGGCGGACCTTGCCGGTTTCAATCGACGCTTCCGAAAGCTGGTGCAGGGCTCACCGAGCATGCTGATCCACAACGGTGAGGTCATTGAAGCGCACATGGCCAAGGAACATGTATCCATGGACGAACTCGAACGGGCGTTGCGAGAGCATGGAATTGCCTCACCTCACGATGTTTCCATCGGCGTGCTGGAAGTGGATGGCTCGATGAGCTTCCTGAGGTTTGAAGACGTAAAAGAGACCGCACCCCATCCTCACAAGCGGCGCTGGGTTCGGAAGCCGGATTAAGTCAAGGGGCGAGTCCGGGGAAGGTTTACCGCTCTTCCTAACCCTTTTGCCCGTGTTTTGCCCGTCACGTAAGGCATCGGTTGAGGCGGTCACGATGGGTACTGTGAGGACGTGTTTTGGGGCGATTACAGCCAAAGCGTTAACTTCGCGGTTAGTAACAAATTTCTATCTTTTCGACACATTTCTTCTGGAATGTCGAATATCGTAGCAACTTCGGCCAGAGCTCCTGAATTCTAACCTTCTGAGTATAGGGGTTGGGATCATCGCAATGTCTGGCTTTAGGTTTTCCGCAGTTGCTCTCCTCGTAGGCACTTTTTCATTCCTGACGGCGTGTGGCGGGGGTGGGGGCACAAGCACCACACCACCACCGCCCGGGGCCACCGTCAGCTCAGTTGTCGTGTCGCCGACGAGCGCCGTACTTCTGGTTAATGGCACGCAACAGTTACAGATCAACGCTAACTTCAGCGATCGCACGGTGAAGGACGTGACTTCGGTCGCAAGCTACAGTTCGTCCGACGCCAATATCGTGACCGTCTCCAAATCAGGCATGGTGACGGCCATCGCGCCCGGCAAGGCAACGGTTACCGCCAGTGATGAAGGGAAAAGCGCGTCGGCGAGTATCACGGTAACCAGCTCGCAGGCATCGCTGAAATCGATCAGCGTTTCGCCGCAGAGCGTATCTCTGAGCGTCGGCAGCACACGGCAGCTTCATGCGACGGCCACTTACAGTGACAACAGCACTTCCGACGTAACCGGCAGCGCCACCTGGACTAGCTCGCCGTCCGGGATCATTACCATCAATGGAGGACTGGTGAGCGGTGCAGGAGAAGGAACGGCGACCATCACCGCAACTTATAGTTCGATGAGCGCCACCGACAGCATTACGGTGACTGCCGCGAAGCCTCCGTCCGGCAACGCCAACGTAACTACTTTCCATTACGACAACAAGAGATCAGGTCTGAATGACAATGAGTCGATCCTGACCCCGGCCAACGTCAAGCCAGCGACGTTTGGGAAACTATTCTCATTGACCGTCGATGGATACGTCTATGCGCAGCCGTTGTACATGTCGGGTCTGACCATCAATGGCGCTAAGCACAACGTGGTGTTCGTTTCGACCGAGAAGAACAACGTGTACGCGTTTGACGCCGATAACTACAACAGCGGAACGCCGCTGTGGCAGACGTCGCTCCTGAAGGCGGGCGAGTCGCCTGCATCGGGCGGGAACCCAAGCCCTTACCGCGGTTCAAGTTCAACCCCGGTGATCGATCCGGTGAGCAACACCATGTACGTGGTGACGCTGCAAGGAACCGGTAGCGGCAACAGCTTCCGGTTGAATGCTATTGATATCACCACAGGCAATCTGATCAAGTCGGCACCGGTCACGGCGCAGGTTACGCCGGCGGAGAGTTCACAATCCGTCAACGGCGTCCTGACGCTGTCTTCCGGGTGTGTGCAACGTAGCGCTCTTTTGCTGGAGGGAGGGACGATCTTTTTCGGATTCTCCGCCTGTGGCAGCGGGTGGCTGCTTTCGTACGATGAATCTACTCTCAACCAGAAGGGTGTTTTTGCCGTCGCTCCCAATAACGATGGCAATGGAGAATTCAAGGGCGCCGGTGGCATTTGGATGGGAGGCGGCGGCCCGGTCGGCGACGGTGCGGGTGGGATCTATGTCACCACCGGAAACGGCCCGTATAATCCCGCGACAAAGGCCTATGGCGATTCGGTGCTGCACTTCGATAGCAGCCTGAACTTAAAGGACTGGTTCACGCCAGAGGATTACGGGTTCATGCAATGTCAGGACCAGGACTTGTCTGGCGGTGGCGTTCTGATGCTGCCGAATGGAAACCTTGTCGCGGGCGGCAAGAGCGGCAAAGTGTTCCAACTGAATTCTGCCAGCCTGGGGCAAGGCGTCCAAACCGGCAATGCTGCTGCGATTACAACTCTCTATCCGGGCGACAACCTCGGATTGGCGTCGTATCCATACACTTGCACCTCAATGGACACGACCAACCCACCGAACGGACAGCCCTATCCGACTGGAACATGGAATGGTCGAAAGACGCCCTACCAGCTCTTCGGTACGCCTGTTTACTTTAACGGCTCCGTGTTCGTAGGTCTCACGCCGGGACCAATCGTTGAACTTGCCATCGACAATGCGGGCAAACTGTCACTCACCAACAACTCAACGAAGGAGAAGGTGTTGACTGGCAGCCTGGGAACCACGCCGGTGATCTCAGCGAACAATGGTTCGAACGCAGTTCTCTGGATGATCGATCACGGCACGCCTTTGCAGGCAGGGACTCCAAGCGCAGCGATTCTTCGCGCCTACAATCCGGCTGATCTCAGCAACGAGCTGTACGACAGCAGCATGACTGCTGGTGACAGCGCCGGCTACGGGGTGAAGTTCTCCGCACCGGTCGTTGCGAACGGAAAAGTCTTCATCGCCACCGGCAACGACACACGGCTGGCGAATGACTCGAAGGGTGAGATCGACGTTTACGGCCTGAGGTAAAGAGACTTACAACGATGAGAGCGTGGCAGAAACGTTGCGTTTCCAGGAAAAAGGAGAGGCCGGCTTGAGTGCCGGCCTCTCTGCTTGCAGAGTGAATACTAATCGCCCGATGCCGCTCGGCTTTGCTCGCGAGCCCCGCCGATACGCATACCGTAGAACGAACGGTGCACGAACCAGATCGAGATCACAAAGAAGATGAGCGACAGGATCCGCGTCATGCCGGATCCCTGCGTGTGGGTCAGCGAAACTGCCAGTTCCACCGCCAGCAGTCCGAACAGAGTCGTGAACTTGATGACTGGGTTCATGGCGACGGAGGAGGTGTCCTTGAACGGATCGCCGACGGTGTCGCCGACGACAGTTGCGTCATGCAATGGCGTTCCCTTGGACTTGAGTTCGACCTCGACGACTTTCTTGGCGTTGTCCCAGGCGCCGCCGGCGTTGGCCATAAAGATCGCCTGGTAGAGGCCGAAGATCGCGATCGAGATCAGGTAGCCGATAAAGAAGAACGGCTCGATGAACGCAAAGGCAAGCGTTGCGAAGAAGACGGCGATGAAGATGTTGAACATGCCCTTCTGCGCATACTGGGTGCAGATTTGCACCACCTTCTTGCTGTCTTCGACCGAGGCTTTCTCGACGCCTTCGAGACGGATGTTCTTCTTGATGAACTCCACAGCGCGGTAAGCACCGGTCGTGACGGCCTGCATCGATGCGCCGGTGAACCAGTAGATCATGGCGCCGCCGGTGATCAGTCCGAGGACGAACGGAGCGTGCAACAGGGAAAGCTTGTTGACGTTTTCCGTCAGCCCGCTGGTGAGCGCCATGATGATGGAGAAGATCATCGTAGTGGCACCGACGACAGCCGTACCGATCAGCACGGGTTTGGCGGTTGCCTTGAACGTGTTACCGGCACCGTCATTGGCTTCGAGCAGATGCTTCGCGCGATCGAAGTTCACGTTCATGTTGAAGTCCTTCTTGATCTCGCCCTGGATGTTCGGGATGGTTTCAATGAGGGAGAGCTCGAAGACGGACTGCGCGTTGTCGGTAACCGGGCCATAGGAATCGACCGCGATGGTGACCGGTCCCATGCCAAGGAAGCCAAAGGCCACAAGGCCGAAGGCAAACACGGCAGGGGCGAGCATCAATGGCACGCTGGTGCCGGGCATGAACGCGCCCAAGCCCATGGTGCTCACGTAGTAGGCGATCCCCATGAGTGCGACCATCGTTAAGCCGAGATAGTAAGCGGAGAAGTTGCCGGCGACCAGTCCGGAGAGGATGTTGAGAGAAGCGCCACCTTCTTCTGAAGAGGTGACGACTTCCTTCACGTGTCCGGACTCAACGGAGGTGAAGACCTTCACCAGTTCGGGGATGATGGCTCCGGCGAGAGTTCCGCAGGAGATGATTGTCGCCAGTTTCCACCAGAGGGAGGCATCGCCGCCGAGGGTCGGGATCATGTAGTAGGAAACGAGGTAGGTGAGGCCGATCGATACGATCGAAGTCAGCCAGACCAGCGTGGTGAGCGGGGTTTCATAGTTGAACTCGTCCACGGTGCCATATTTGCTCTTGGCGAAGGCGGCATTCAGGAAGTAGGCGCCAGCGCTGGAGACGAGCATCATGACGCGCATCACGAAGATCCAGACCAGCAGTTGCACCTGGACGGTCGGGTCTTTCACGGCGAGCAGGATGAAGGTGATCAGCGCCACGCCGGTCACGCCGTAGGTTTCAAAGCCGTCGGCCGAGGGGCCAACCGAGTCGCCGGCGTTGTCACCGGTACAGTCGGCGATGACGCCCGGGTTGCGGGCATCGTCTTCTTTGATCTTGAAGACGATCTTCATCAGGTCGGAGCCGATATCGGCGATCTTGGTGAAGATGCCGCCAGCGATACGCAGGGCAGCCGCACCTAGCGATTCGCCGATGGCGAAGCCGATGAAGCAGGGTCCTGCGTAATCGGACGGAACGAACAGAAGGATGAACAGCATGATCAGCAACTCAACGCTGATCAGCGCCATGCCGATCGACATTCCGGCCTTGAGCGGAATGTTGTAGCAAGGATATGGCTTGCCCGCGAGAGAAGCGAACGCCGTGCGGGAGTTCGCGAAGGTGTTCACGCGGATGCCGAACCAGGCCACGCCATAGCTGCCGGCGATTCCGATCAGGCTGAACAACAGGATGATCGGCAGCGTGAGAGTGATGGGCTTATCGGGAACCGGCGATAGCCATCCGAAGTACGCGACGATGATGACCGCAATGAAAACCCAGAGGATGAGCAGGAACTTGCCCTGCGTAAAGAGATAGGTTTTACAAGTCTCGTAGATGAGCTCGGAAATCTCGCGCATCGACTTGTGGACCGCCATGTTCTTCAGCTGCATATAAATGGCCAGTCCGAAGAGGAGTCCCAGGGCGCAGAAGACGAGGCCGATCAGGAGCAGTTTGTGCCCGTCCATGCCGCCGATGAAATTGACACTGTGCAGGTCGGGAAGCTTGAGATTGGCTTCGCCACCGACCTCGTGAGTCGCTTCTTGTGCCCATGCCCCCATGGACGCCATCAGCATCAGCCCCAAGCCGGCCGTCCAGCGGTGCAGCCTCGTGCGCAGACCGCGCCGTTGTGTGCAGTTAAGCATTGCATTCCTCCGAAAACTATTGCTCGCGTGATTTCGATGAAACCAGGACAAATCTTTTGATTACAAGCCGCCTTTCGGGTGGCCGCGGACCGAAGAGCCGCAGGCTGTGGAAACCGAAGAGCGTCGCATTCCGCAGAACACGAAGCGGCAGTTTATAACATTTGCCACGAAATCGGGTCAAATGGCACACCGTTTATCGGTGAATAAGTTGATCTAGCGTTCGGGAAGAGGAAGCAGTTCTTTTCGGGCCATTCAAATAGCGTTGCTCGTCAGGGACAACACCCGCTCCGCACAGGGCTGACAGAAGGCGTTTTCTTTGAGGTCGATGAGTTCCACCGAGTGAGATGCCGACATGGCACAGCGGTAGTCCTCACAGTGGGTCAGTTCCAGCGTGTGTCCTAGCTCGTGTACGGCCTCCTTGAGCAGACGCTGCCGAAGCAGATCGTGGTCCCCGGGAAGACCATAGAACTCCTGCCGGAGGCGGTAGTAGGAGACGACCGAAGCCGGACCGCCCATCTGCGCCTCCCCGAAGACGAAGGTCAGAATTGGGATGTAGAGGTCGTTCCCAGTCACGCCCAGCAGTCGCCAAGTCTGGGGGGTGACGAACTGCTGGAGTTCGGCCAGGATCTTGCTCGAGTGGTACTGGCGACGCTCACCATGAAGCGCGAAGTGCGGATTGATGCTCTGCGGCAAGACTTCGGTGGGAATGGCGAAATGGTTGGCGAGTTCGACGGCTAGTCCTTCCAGGACAATGCCGTCAAGATCACCGATCGAGATGAGCTGCAGTCGTTTCATTCAGATCGTTTCACCACAGAGGCACAGAGACACAGAGAAA
>DASTGW010000265.1:0-2733 GCA_035718705.1 Terriglobales bacterium
CAACCTGAACGTGCTCGCGCGTGGAACACCGGGTTTCAGCGGCGCCGACCTGGCGAATATGGTGAACGAAGCCGCGCTCAACGCTGCACGCGTTAATCGCAAGCAGGTCACCATGTACGACTTCGAACTCGCCAAGGACAAGGTGCTGATGGGGGCGGAGCGCAAGTCGATGCTCCTTACCGATCAGGAAAAGAGGGTGACTGCGTATCACGAGGCCGGCCACGCCATGGTCTCGTTCTTCCGCGATAACTCTGACCCAATCCACAAGGTCACCATCATCCCGCGCGGCATGGCTTTGGGCGTTACGGTCTACCTGCCCGACGATCGCCACAACTATACCCGCGAATACCTTGAGACCCGCTTGGCAACTGCATACGGCGGCCGCGTGGCTGAGGAGATCTTCCTCAACCAGATGTCCACCGGCGCAGGCAGCGATATCGAAACGGCTACCGACCTTGCCCGCCGCATGGTGTGCGAGTACGGCATGAGCCGCCTTGGCCCGCTTACGTTCGGCAAGAAGGAAGAGCAGATCTTCCTCGGGCGCGAGATAGCTCAGCATCGCGATTTCAGCGAAGAGACGGCCCGCCAGATCGATCTGGAGGTTCGCCGCCTGATCGACGAAGCATACCAGTCGGCCCACACCATCCTTGAGAGCCATCAGGACGCCATGCACCGTATGGCTACCGCCTTGCTGGAACGCGAAACGATAGATGCGGAAGAAGTGCGCATGCTGATTGAGGGCAAGGAATTGCCTCCGCTTCGTTCCGTGCTTGCTTCGCCTACTGATACAGGCAGCGGAACGCCACAGCAGGTGCTCAAGCCGGAGCGTGGCGGTCCGGGCTATCCCGAAGGTTCACCATCACCCGCATAGCGGGCGCAACAGCGAATCACCTTAAGGGCTGCTCAAGCAAGCAGCCCTTTCTATTTGCGCAGAAGAGACACAGCCGAACAAAAGTCCGCCGGATGTCGTATCATTCACTGCCGAGTCCAATTATCAGACAATCTTTCCATTCAATGCCTGGGACTTGAATCTAAGTACTTGAACGATGAGCCAATCCGCCCGAATCTCGTATGTCATCATCGCCATTCTGGTCGTTCTGGTCGCAGGACTGCACCTGGCAACCTTTGTCTTGGCAACATTGTTCGGCTACCTCGCTCTTAGAATCTTCACCATCCGCGGTATCAAGTGGCTCAGCGTCAACACATACTTGTTCGTCGTCGTCTCGGTGGGCATTGGACTCGTGTATTTCTCGAACCTTGCCTACAAGACTTTCCCTAAGATCGCTAACACTGCCATCCCCGCCGTAGTCGCATACGCTGAGAAGGTGGGCATCGATCTGCCCTTCACGGATTTTGAGAGCCTGAAAGCCGCCGCGCTCGATGAAGCCCAGCAGGGTGTCGCGGTGATTGGCAAGGCGGCCAGCACCGCATCGCTGCACTTCGTTCTTGTCATCGCAGGACTTGTTGTCGCGCTGTGCATTTATCTCAGCCCCGGTTGGACGACACTGCACGATGCGCCGCCAGGCCCGGACAATCTCTTTCGCTCCGTCACCCGCGAGCTATCGGCGCGCTTCGAATCCTTCTATGACAGTTTTGCCAAGGTCATCGGCGCGCAAATCGTTATTTCTGCCGTCAACACCATTCTCACCGTTACCTTCCTGCTGCTCAACCATTATCCCTATTCCGGCCTTCTGGCGACTTTCGTTTTCCTTTGCGGACTACTGCCCATCGTCGGCAACATCGTCAGCAATAGCGTGATCGTCGCCGTGGGCTTCACTATCTCGGCACGCACCGGCCTGTACGCGCTGCTGTTCCTGGTCGTCATCCACAAGCTCGAATACTTCCTTAACAGCAAGATCATTGGAGGCCGCATCCAGTGCCCCATGTGGCTTACGTTGATTGGCCTGCTCGTTGGGGAAAGACTCATGGGCCTTCCCGGTATGGTGCTTGCGCCTGTAGCGCTGCACTTTATCAAGGTTGAAGCATCCACGGTGCGCGCTCTGCCCGACGTGAACTCCACAAAAGAATAGCCATTCCAAAAAAAGATTTTCCACAATTCGCTTGCTCGTGCTTTCATTGATCAATCGTTCATTGAACGATTGATCAATGAAATATCAAAGGAGATCTCTATGCAAATCGCAGGTGGAACGCTCAATTTAAGACGCGCAACAATTGCTTTCCTGACTGCTTATATAGCCATCACGGTCCTGGGGACGCTTTTGTCCTTCGGAATCGCCGCTGTTTGGAGACTGCCCCCTAGCACCCAGCCAATGCAGAACAAGGCATATCTGCTTTCCGAGCCGTTTCTGCCTGGATTGAACTTGGTGGTCTGGATGTTTTGCTCCTGGATCTACTTCAGGCGAACGAGCGAGTCATCCGCCCGACGGGCAGACACTCTGATTCTGGGCGCGTTTTGGCTGTTGGTCGCTCTGCCACTCGATTACATGGCATTTGTGCTGATCAAGACACCGCTTTCACTGAGCCCTTTTGACTTTTACGTCGGACAGTTTCCCTGGATATACCTGATCTACCTCGCGGTATTCACGGCTCCGTTTTGCTATGGGGAGTTGCGCCGGTTATCGCTCAGACCGCTAAACTGAACATCATGCACGCGAAAGCACTTACTCGCCGGCAACAGCAAAGCCTACAAACTGAAAGCACGATTCTCAGCGTGAGTCTGGAACTGTTTGTTACCAATGGCTACGCCGCAACGTCCGTACGAGATATTGCCAA
>DASTGW010000266.1:0-7452 GCA_035718705.1 Terriglobales bacterium
GCAAAGACGGCTTCCACATGTGGCTTAGCAAGTGGCATTGGATCCCGCAGGTGGTGCTGGGAATCGTGCTGTTGATCGTAGGCGGCATTCCGGCCGTGCTGTGGGGCATCTTCTTCCGTACCGTGCTGGGCCTGCACGCGACCTGGCTGGTGAATTCGGCAACGCACATGTGGGGATCGCAACGCTTCCTGACGGGCGATACTTCGACGAACAGCTTCTGGGTGGCGATACTGACCTTCGGCGAAGGCTGGCATAACAATCATCATGCGCATCCGCAATCGGCGCGTCACGGATTGGCCTGGTACGAGTTCGACATGAACTGGTATGGCATCTCCGCCCTGAAGATGCTCGGCCTCGCCTGGGATGTGAAGCTGCCGCGCTTCAAAGCAGAAGAAGAGGCAAAGAAGGTGGTAGCGATGCCCGCGCCGGCGGTGGAACCGGTAATGGAGCCGGTATCTGGAGACTAGAGCAGTTGGCACTTAGCCATTAGCCATTAGTACTTAGCATTTAGTAGCGCGGATCGAAAGGTCCGCGCTTTTGCTTTGGGTCCTCACTTCTGGCGATTGGCGCAGCTTGCTAGAATTGTCGCGTGCATCTAGCCAGCCGCACCAAGGCGATTGCGTTCTTCATCACGCTGGGCGCGTGCCTGACGGGGCTGGCCGTCGCGCTGAACGTCAGCTGGATCATCCTTAACTGGCGCGAGACGGTTGCCCTGGTCCTCGGCATCATCTTCTTCGGCGTGATCATCGCCGGGCTGGTTCTCAACACGATCTTCCTTGTTCGCGAAATCCGCCGCAATGAGCAGCAGGACAGCTTTCTCAATGCAGTAACTCACGAGTTAAAGACACCGATCGCGTCGATCCGGCTGTACCTGGAGACACTGCAACAGCGACAGGTGCAGGACGACCAACGGCACGAGTTTTACCGCATCATGCTCGACGATACGGATCGCCTGCTGGGAACAGTGGAGCAGGTGCTCAAAGCCGGCGAGGTCCGCGACGGCGCGCGCAAAGGCTGGCGCGAAGTTGAGTTCTCGACGATAGTGCGCGACGCGGTGGAACTAGCCCGGGTACGGCACAAACTCGGGGAAGAGTCACTTCGATTTTCGGGTGAGCCTGCGGCCGAGACAACTGTACTCGGCAATCCCGAGCAGTTGCGGATGGCTGTCACCAACCTCATCGACAACGCAGTGAAGTACTCAGCGCCGACAAAGGATATCGAAGTGAAACTGGAGACGCCCAACATCGATGACGTAGTGCTCACGGTGAGAGACAGCGGGATTGGTATTCCGCGGCCGGAATTGAAACGGGTGTTCAAGCGCTTCTATCGCGTGCATTCAGCAGCTTCAGGACAGATCAAAGGCACCGGGCTCGGATTGTTCATCGTGCGGTCAGTGGCGCGGCGGCATGGCGGGGACGCCTTCGCACAATCGGAGGGCGAAGGCCGCGGCAGCACGTTCACCATCCGTTTGCCGCGGGTTTATCACGTCTAAATTCATGGCGGGCAGGATTGCTCGCCCCGCATCAGGAAAGTCGGAAGGCATGAGTCGAATTCTGGTCGTCGAAGACGAAGAGCACATCGCGCAAGGTATCCGCTTCAATCTTGAGGCCGAGGGCTACAAGGTTGTTGTCACGGACAACGGCGAACAGGCGCTGACGTGGCTGCTTAACCAGCGCGACAACTTCGACGCGATGGTGCTCGACATCATGTTGCCCGGGAAAGACGGTTTCACCGTGGCCAGCGAACTGCGGCAGGCGCAGAACTTCATTCCGCTGCTGATGCTGACGGCCAGAAGCCGCCCGGAAGATGTTCTACGCGGCTTCGAATCCGGTGCCGACGATTATCTCCCCAAGCCGTTCAACCTGGCCATCCTGATTGCGCGCGTTGGCAGCCTGCTGCGGCGCAAGCGGTGGCTGGAAAATGACGCTCCGGCAGCAGAGGCTCCGCCGCCAGAAACCTACAGCTTCGATGATAAGACCATCGATTTTCAGCGGCTTCAGCTCGTCGCAGGAAAAAAGACCTATCAGTTGACACTCATGGAATCGGAACTGTTGCGCTACCTGATCCGGAACAGCGGGCGGCCGGTGACGCGGAAAGAGATACTGGAGAACGTCTGGGACCTGCGAGAAGACACGGATACGCGAGCGATCGACAACTTCATCGTGCGCCTGCGGCGGTACATTGAATCCGATCCGGCCAAGCCGCGATACCTGACTACGATTCGCGGCCTTGGGTACCAGTTCGTAGCCGCACCTGAAAAAAGTTAACTGCCGGCCGTCGCTTTCACCTGCACTGAGGCCCACTTCTCGAGAAGCTCGATGGTCGCTGCGTAATCAAGGTCGTGAAGGCCTTCTTCCTGCGCGATCTCGTATATCTCTTCTACTGTCTCCAGCCCGGGAAGCTTCACGCGATTTTCATGCGCGGCGTCAAGCATGAGTTTGATGTCTTTGTGCATCAACCGCATGGGAAAGTTTGGCGTGAAGTCGCGCTTCAGGACGAAGGGCGCCTTGTAGTCGGTGACACCGGAGCGCACCATTGACTTCTCCACCAGTTGCAGCAACTTTTCCGGCGGCAGGCCTAACTTCGACGTTAGCACCAATGCCTCGGCGAAGCCCTGGTAGATATGGGCAATCATCAGGTTCATGCCGATCTTAGCGGTCTGGCCCTTGCCGACCTCGCCCATCTGGACTACGAGTTTGCCCATCGCTGCAAAGAGAGGACCGAGCTTCTGCACCGTTTCGTCACTTCCACCCACGATGAAGACGAGGGTGCCATCAGCCGCGCCGATTTTCGATCCGGTGACGGGTGCGTCGATGTAGTCGGCGCCTTTGGCGCGAACCCGCTCGGCAAAATTCTTGGTGGACGCAGGAGAGATGGTGCTGGAATCGGCGACGATCATGCCTGGCGCAAGTACGGACGCAACTCCGTTGTTGCCGAAGAGCACCTGCTCGACGGCGGCAGTGTCGGAGACACACATCCAAACAACTTCCGCGCCTTTCGCTGCTTCAGCAGGATGCGCAGCGGACTTGGCACCTTCGACGCCTTTTCCGGGAGTGCGATTCCAAACGGTGACTTCGTGGCCGGCTTTCACCAGGTTCGAGGCCATCGCATGGCCCATGATTCCTAATCCTAAGAATGCGACGCGCAAGATGAGTTCCTCGTAGGTAAGCTATCGGGATTAGATATGACGGGAAAATGCGCGTCAAGCCGAAGACACTCCCAAAGAGAGCAGCTTCGAATCCAGAGCATGCGATTTTGCGTCTAATAGATCAGCATAAGATGCTCAACATCACCATTCGTAAGAAGGCCAAGCAGTTTTCCAAGCTGGTGCGTCATTCTGCTGTCACGCCGCGCACCGGCCGGTCCAGCAAACCGGTTCTGGCCAAGCCCGGGCAGATGGGCGTGACGTTCATCGGACACTCCAGTTTCTTCCTCCAGATCGGTGGGCAAAACATTGTCATCGATCCCAACTACGCCAAGTGGATCTTCGTGCTGAAGCGGTTACGTCGGCCGGGAGTAAAGGTCCGTGACCTGCCGGCGATCGATATCGTGCTCGTCTCGCACGCGCATTTTGACCACCTGCATCGGCCCTCGCTGAGGGCCCTCGTGCGGCACTCACGCAGGCTGAATGGCGTGGCTCCCATTCTCATTGTGCCGGAGCACGTAGCGGATCTCGTGGCTGACCTGGGTTTCCGCAAGGTCATCGAGATGAAGTGGTGGGAGGAGTTGCAGATTCGTAATCTGACGATCACCCACACACCGGCTCGGCACTGGGGGGCGCGCCTAATTCGCGACATGCACCGAGGCTTCGGCGGTTATGTGATCAAGTCGAGCAAGCACTCGGTCTATCACTCCGGCGACACCGCTTACTTCGATGGCTTCTCGGAAATAGGCCGTCGACTGCAGCCGGAACTCGCGTTGTTGCCGATCGGTGCGTACGATCCGCCTTCGTTTCGCAATGTGCACACCAGTCCCGAAGATGCCGTGCAGGCGTTTCGCGACATGAATGCCCGCTGGATGGTGCCCATGCACTATGGGACGTTTCGCCTTTCTCACGAGCCGATGGAAGAGCCGCTGCAGAAACTGGAAGAGCAAGCGGAGAAGTATCACCTGACCGACCGGGTGCTGGTGCTAAAAGAAGGCTTGACGAGAATCTTCAGCTGAGTGTTCGACAAGCTCGACCGCGGTCTAGCGCGCCACTGCCAGCCTGACCGGCGCCGGGCAACAGTCCGCAGGACACACATCGTGACTCGGTCCAAGCCTCCCCATCGCTGGCCGATGATGTGAACCGCGCACCCGCTCTTCGATCAACTCGCGCAGCGTGCGCACGAACCAGGGATGGGTGCCGACGGTCTGCGCACGAACCATCTTCAATCCAAGCTCGTCGCTAAGCTCGCGCGCCTGAGTGTCGAGATCGTAAATGACCTCCATGTGGTCGGAGACAAAGCCGATCGGAACGACGACCACCGCCTTGGCCCCACGCGAATGAATACTGCGCAGGTGATCAAGAATGTCAGGTTCGAGCCAGGGCTGAGTCGGTGGCCCGCTTCGACTCTGGAATACGAGTGGATCTGTTCCACGGCCTAGTCGCTGCGAGACCAGGCGCGAAGCTTCAGTCAACTGCTCAACATACTTGCAGGTATCAGCCATGGACTTCGGGATGCTGTGCGCGGTGTACACAACTTCCAAGCCACTTCTCAGTTCAAGCGGAATACCTTCGAAGGCGACGCGCACCCGATCGACGACGGCATCGATGAATCCCGGATGATTGAAGTACGCACGGACTTTGTCGATGTGCGGAGCACCGTTGCCGACCCCGCCTCTGGCCTCTTCGATGTTTTCGCGATACTGGCGGCAGCTTGAGTAAGAACTGTAAGACGCGGTTACGACCGCGAGCGCACGATGCACGCCATCCTGCTTCATCTGCCGCAGGGTCTCCGGGAGCATGGGATGCCAGTTGCGGTTTCCCCAATAAATCGGCAAACCGATCCCGTGTGCCTGCAATTCCATTTCGAGAGCGGAGATCAGGGCGCGGTTCTGGTCGTTGATAGGACTCTTACCGCCGAAGTGGTAATAGTGTTCCGCCACCTGGAGCATGCGTTCACGCGGCACGTTCCTGCCACGCAAGACATTTTCGAGGAACGGCAGCACGTCCTCGTTCCTCTCCGGACCGCCAAAAGAGACCAGAAGTATCGCGTCGTAATCCATAGTCGTAAGGAATCGAATGCACGATTGTACCTGCACTTACACCTGAAGAAGGCGCAGCAACTCAGGAATGTTTTCTGTACAATGTATTCAGTGTCTCAGTTACCAGTATTCTTCCAACCCATGCCGCTGTTCCGGCGTCGTGAGGCGTTCAGTCATCCCGACTGGATTTTCGAAATTAAGCATGATGGCTTCCGCAGCCTCGCCTATGTCGAGGATGAGCACGCTCGTTTGCTTTCGCGACGGGGCAATGCCTATAAGTCCTTCAACGAGCTGAGTAACTGGATTGGACCTCATCTGAAGGCGGAAAACGCCGTTCTGGACGGCGAAATCGTTTGCCTCGATCCGGACGGCCGCTCCAACTTCAATGCCCTGCTCTACCGCCGGGCGGAACCGTACTTTTATGCCTTCGACCTGCTTTGGCTGAACGGCCGCGATCTTCGCGATCTGCCGTTGCTGAAACGTAAGGAGATGCTGCGCGGGATCATTCCGTCGTCACCGTCGCGAATTCTCTACAGCGATCACCTTGATCGCGAAGGCAGCCAGTTATTCGATTTCGCCTGCCAGCAGGATCTGGAAGGCGTGGTCGCCAAGTGGAAGCACGGCTCGTATCTGCCGAATAGCTCGGCCACCACTTGGATAAAAATTAAGAATCCTAGCTATTCAAAAATTGAAGGACGCAACGAGCAGTTCGAGCGCCGTCAGCGGAAAGTCCAGCCTTCTCCGAAGGTTAGGCTGCTTGAGCCGGAGTTGCTGGGCGTCGAATAGCTTCGTTTGACGGGCGTTTCGGACCCACGCGTAGAAAAGTCCGTTGACATCGCGAAGAAACAGGCCTTACTCTCTACCCAACATGAATTCATTCTCGCAGAGCAACCTCAGCACCGCGCAGATGACCACCATGGCCATGTGCATGTGCATGCGTGTGTTCTGGCGAGAGGATTTGTGACGTAGTTTTTACAAATTCTAACGGTTCTTATAGAGCCCATCGCCAATCGAAAAGCGATGGGCTTTTTGCTTTTTGGGACAGAGGAGCAAGACGTGAGTTCGCAGCCGAAATTGGAATTAGTTCGAGATACATTCCCGCAGTCATCGAAGGTAGCTGTGTTGGGATTCGGCACGGTGGGCCGCTCGGTCGCAGAAATTCTTTCCTACAGCACCGATCCGCGCCTTCGCCTTACCAAGATCTTCAATCGCGACGTGGACCGCAAACGCGTTTCCTGGACGCACGATGAAGTGCTCTATACCAGCAACATCGAGGACGTTCTCGAGTCCAATGCCGAAATCATCGTGGAAGCGATCGGCGGAATCGATCCGGCGAAGGAATGGGTCACGAGAGTGCTCACGCAAGGCAAATCAGTGATCACGGCGAATAAGCAGCTCATCGCGCATCACGGACGCGAACTCGCTCAGCTTGCTCACGACAACGGCGCGCAGTTCTTATTCGGGGCTTCCGTCGCCGGCGGCGTTCCCGTACTGCTGGCGTTGCAGGAAGGTTTAGCGGGTGATCGGCTCGTAGGGGTTTCCGGCATTCTCAACGGAACCTGTAATTACATCCTGAGCCGGATGGAAACAGCGGGCGTCTCATTTGAAACAGCATTGGAAGAAGCACAGCGTTTTGGATTTGCCGAGGCCGATCCGTCAGCCGACATCAATGGTGACGACGCCGCTGCCAAGCTCGCGATCCTGACACAGATCGGACTCAAGACTCACCTCTCGCCGAACGCCATCCGCAAAACTCCTGTCAGTTCCGTTGAAGCCGTCGATTTCGCATACGCACAGCAACTCAACTCCACCATCCGCCAGGTGTCCCGCGCGACCTTCGACGGACGCAAGCTCTTCGCTGCCGTCGAACCGGCGCTCGTGCCGATCCATTCCGTGCTCGCCCGTGTGGAAGGCAGCCAGAACGTAGTGGTCGCGAGCGGGAAATACGGCGGCAACACGGCCTTTATTGGTCACGGCGCTGGAGGGCATCCGACCGCCGTGGCAGTGGTCTCCGACCTGATTGCAGCCGCGCACGGTCGCAGTCACGCCCAGTGGCTGATCAATGACGATGACAAGCCGGCGAACGTGAGCAGCGATTTCACCACTCCGCATTACGTGCGCTTCGTGGTGAAGGATCGCCCGGGAATCATCGCCTCCATCGCTTCGGTACTCTCACAGCGCGGCATCAACATCGACGCCATCCTGCAGAAGACCGGCTTCACGAAGGCCGAGCTTCCGTTCGTCGTGACCTTGGAACCTTGCGGC
>DASTGW010000267.1:0-3105 GCA_035718705.1 Terriglobales bacterium
GGAACTTGCTTGGCCGCTTCGTTAAGCACGGAGAGAAAGGCATTTTGATCCTTGCTCCGATGGTCGGACGCAGGAATCAGCAGATTGATGCAGTTTCCACGGAGATCGCGAGCGACAACGCGGCCGATGAACGTAAACCGGAGGCGCAGCTATACGGGTTCCGAGCAGTGTACGTGTTCGATGTCAGCCAGACGGAAGGCAAGGAATTGCCGAACCTGACCAATGTGGAAGGGGATGTAACGGGCTATCGGGAACGGCTCATCGAGTACGTCGAGAGTCAGGGAATCAACCTCAGCTATTCCGAGAAGATTGCACCCGCGAAAGGCCTGTCTTCGGGCAAGAGAATCACTCTGCTCACCGGAATGCCGCCAGCGGAGGAGTTCTCAACCCTGGTGCATGAAATGGCGCACGAAATGTTGCACCGCAGTGAGCGCCGGACTTTGACCACCAAAGAGGTACGCGAGACCGAAGCGGAGGCCGTGGCCTTCGTGGTTTGCCAATCCATCGGACTTGAGACCGGAACCGCTTCTGAGGATTACATCCGACTGTGGAACGGTAGCGCAAAGCTGTTGCAGGAGAGCTTGGAAGTAGTGCAACGAACCGCTTCCGTAATTCTTGGCGGAATTGTCCCCAGGCCTGCAGCGACCATAGACGGAGATGCCGTCGACAATCTCCACCCATCCAACACGTATGCACCTCAGCCGTCTGTGACGGCTGAGGTGGCGTCCGTTGGTGGATTCTGAAACTGAACCATCCATCTGGGTCTAAAATGCGACACAGTAACCCGGCACGCTTACAAACTCACCTGCTCAGACCCTCCGATTGGTCAAGTTCCGGTGGACGGCGCAAGTGCTGCGCGCTTGCGCCGTCCCGGTCATCAGGAACTGCATTCATTGAAGAACTAGCTCGTGAATTTCTATCGGCCCTAATCGAGCGGACTTGTGCATGTGACGGTGTGAACTGTTCGGGAGTAGCGTCTGCTCCACCTCTACGTACCACCAGTTCGTGAGCGGACTGCCGGTGATCAGAACGTGCGACGGACTCGGAGAGCCGTTCCTTATCCACCGTAACTACTGTTAGCCCATGGCGTCCACGCGAGGCTGCCACATAGAATGCTTGCCGCCGCATTCCATCGGCTGAAATGATTACGTGATCGACCGATTTGCCCTGGCTGCGATGAGCTGTAATGGCGTAGCCATGCGCAAATTGCTTGTAGTTCTCCGGGAGCACGCGACCGTCTTGCAGATGAATACGATGCTTTTCGTCAATGGCAGAAACCGTCACCAACTCCCCGTTGACGGCCTTGAAACCAGGCTCGCGTCGGTTTTCCATGAGCAGCAGCTTGTCGTTGGGCGCAATCTCGATCTTCGAACGTTCGTACACGTCAAAGGCTTTCGCCTGTTTTGACGTAAACGTTCGCTCTTCGCCTTGGGAATTTCGGGCTATCACCGTTTTTCCCTCACGGCCAACTACCTCCAGGGTTTCGTTTTTCCCGACTCCCTTTGCCGCCCGGTGAAATTTGAGGACGTGCCCTGATTCGAAGTTCCGTGAGGATTGCTTCTGTGCCGTCGTCCAATTGACGGAAACATGCCTTTCTACTTCAACACCGGCGCCCAGCTTGCCTGATCGTGAGCGTTCCGCACGAATCGCCGCCGTAATTTGCTCAATTTCGTCGTGTGTTGCCGCGACCACCAAGACATTCGGATTCTGTCCCTTTGCGCTGAGCTCCATAATCGTGTCTGAGTATGCCTTCTGGACGGCCTCGGCGCGATCTTCCCAAGAAACCTCTCGGATCGCTCCCATCGCGTCCAGCTTTGCTATGCCCCGTTCCGGATCACGCCGCAGCTCTTGCACTGCTTCACGGTATTCCGCACTCGACTGGCGTTCGACGTGGGTCAGCGACACACTATTGAGACCTGATTCCTTCTCCAGGATCCGAAGAGCATCGGTTGCTTCGACGCTACGGATCTGGCGAGTGTCGCCACTGAATATCAGTCGCGCCCCTTGGTCTTCCGCCAGCTTCAGCAACTCGGACATTTGCCGTCCCGAAATCA
This sequence comes from Terriglobales bacterium, assembly GCA_035718705.1. Classification (GTDB taxonomy): domain Bacteria; phylum Acidobacteriota; class Terriglobia; order Terriglobales; family Acidobacteriaceae; genus DATMXP01. The sequence goes on from DASTGW010000267.1 coordinate 2,055, forward strand.
TTCCCGCCTCGTCGGCGATTATGACTTTGTCCGAAAGACTCTGCTGAGTTCCCTCGTCTTGCAGCAGGCGTTGTACGGTCATGGCATCGTTGAACCCAACCTTCTGCAGTTCTTCTACGGCGCTCATGCTCGGTGCGACTGCAACAACTTCCCGGCCGCTTTCGTTGAGCGCCAGGTGAAGTTCGAGCAACGTGGCAGTTTTCCCGGTTCCTGCAGCACCGCGAATGTTGACCGCCAGGTCACGACTTCCGAGCACAAATTGAACTGCGTTCCGTTGTTCAGGACGCAATTGGCTGGATAAATCGATTTCGTTGTCGCCGAGGGAGTTGAACTTGCCGATCCCGCGATCAATTCGGGAGATCATGTCCCGTTCGCGCTCAAGCGTTTCGCGCGTCGCGATGTCCTTTCCTGCACGAAGCACTTCGCCACTACCTTCCTGAAGTGCAAAACTGCCCTTAAGTTCACCCAGCGCGATCCGGCCACGGCCGTGTCGCAATGCTTCGGTGAGTAGTTCGTAATCGTGGGCAACCGATACACGCTCAAATACGTGTTGCTCTGCATAGTCCAACGATGCCATTGCTGATTCCAGCTCGAAGGCAGGCCGGCGGTCGATGGCATCTTCCCGCAGTTCGTCGAGACCCAAGACCTCGTCAGGGCTTAAGCGCTCGAGTTGCAAGCGCTCTACCTCCTCAGTTGAAATCTCGACCAGCTTGTCAGCTCGTGTTTCCCGCACCAGGACAGCAATTTCATTGTCCGTCGGCTTGCGTCCGTTCTCTTTCGTGAACTCGTCAATTGCGCGGTCACGCTGCTGGCTGCGCCGACTGTATTTTTCGATCAGTTCAGGGGAAACACCCTTAATCTCGAATCCCAGGTCCCTGCCCTTGGCGTCGTGACGATCCTCGACTTCATACCCGAGGTTTCGGACTTCGCGAGCCAAAGCGTTCCTGTATACCTCGGTCAAATAAGCCCGCTGTTCGTATATGTCCGAGGCCTGAAGTGCCTTCCAACTTCCTTCCGTGCCGTCGTAGGTCAGGTTGGCGGCCACTGCATG
>DASTGW010000268.1:0-5044 GCA_035718705.1 Terriglobales bacterium
GATCGAAGAAGAGCCGCCGCATATCCTGTACATTGACGAGAGCGTCCGGCATCAGCAGATGGACAAGCTGAAGAAGCTGAAGGCGCGCCGCTCGAATGACGAAGTGACGCGTCGTCTGGAAGCGCTCAAGAAAGCTGCGGCGCAGGAGCCCAAAGTTAAAGCCGACGGCACCTGCTCCGACGCGAACACCATGCCATACATCATTGAAGCCGTACGCGCCTATGCGACCGTGGGTGAAATCTGTGACGCACTACGCGAGGTGTATGGGACGTACGAAGAGACGAGTATCACGTAGATCTTCGATCTCCCAAGGGGCCGGTCAAATCGACCGGCCCTTTTTTGCTGGCCTTGCGTGTGACAAGGGTGCAGTTTCCAGTTATGAACGCCGTGACCTTGTCGACAATGTTACGTCTCTTGCATATGAACTTCCGCAACGCCGTCCCCCTCCTGGCTTTCCTTCTGGTAACAACCGCGCTGGTCGCGCAGGTCTCACTGTCCAGCGATGACATCGCTAAGATCCGCGAAGTCCATCGGCAGTATGAGCAAGCATGGTTGAAAAATGATCCCGATGGCGTGCGCGCTCTCTTCACCGAGGACTCAGTTCTACTGCCTCACCATGGCGATCCGCCACGCGTTGGTCGCAAGGAGCTCGATGCTTTCTGGTTCCCGCCAAACTCCCCGGCTGCGACCATCAATCAGTTGGAGTTGCGCATTACGGATCTCGGCGGCGACGGCAAAATCGCTTATGTCTGGGGAACCGACGAAGTGGCGTGGACGACCGTCCAAGATGGCAAGACGACGAAAGTCCATAATGTTGGTACGTTCCTGAATATCCTGAAGAAGCAAGCTGACGGCAGCTGGAAGATATCGCATCACATGTGGGACGATCCCGTGCCACAGACGCAATAGGACTATCTGCGCAACTTAACGATCCGATGCCTAGATTGTGCTCTGCGCGCGCGGATCGGTGGACTCTTGCATAAACTTCCTTCTTCCTCTAGCATTTCGCCACTTTCCGGCCCCAGACTCCATCAACTAAGAAAAGAGAAGAAAATGGCAAAGAGATCGATGATTTTCATCGTGATGTTTTGTTTATCGGCGCTGGCCCTGGGATATGCCGCCGATGCTAACGAAGGGACATGGAAGTTAAACGAGAAGAAGTCGAAGATTGCTGCCGGAGCAGCAAAGAATACCACCGTCACCTACACCGCCGCTGGCGACAGCTATAAGTGCGTCACCGAGGGAACCGACGGTTCCGGCCAACCCTTGCACACCGAATGGACAGGCAAGTTTGATGGCAAAGACTACCCGGTTACGGGCGACTCCAGTGCCAATACGCGGTCGATGAAAAAAGTGGATGCCCGCCATTACAAGTTGGTGAACAAGAAGGACGGCAAGGAATTCTTGACCGGCGCCGTGGAAATCTCTCCGGACGGGAAGACACGCATGCTCACCACGCAATGGAAGGACGCAAGCGGTAAAGAGAAGTCCAGCACCGCCGTGTATGACAAGCAGTAATGCTTATGAACGGGAAACGCCCTCCCAACGGAGGGCGTTTTCATTTTCCGGATCAGCTGTCTTTGCGGTAAAGCAGGTTCTTCATCGCTTCACGCCGGGCGGCGTTTGCCTCTCGGTCCTTAGACAGAGCATCGCCACTGGCCGATGAGCTACTTTCCTCTTCGCTGCAATCAGGGCAGCGGTTGGCAAAGCCGGGCTTTCCAGGTTTCAACTCGAATTCTTCTCCGCACAACACACAGGTTTTGATCGGGTAAGCCATCGCAAGATTATTTTAACGATTCCGGCCATTGACTGCATGCCCACAATATTTACCTATCAGTAAATATTCCGAGCAGCACCCGGCGAGCAGACCTCATCTTTGCAGTTAACAACCATTCTCCCCTGGCAAGGACTACGGGTTTCTATGCTTTCGCGTGTCGCGCGGCTTTTCTTCTTAATCGCGTTGTCGGTTGCCATGATCAACTGCGGCGGAAACAGCAACTCTGGATCGAGCAGCAATAACTCCGGCGGTAGCACCACGCCGGGCGGATCGAATCCCGGCGGAACAGGCACAGGAGGTGGCACGGGGACTGGTGGTGGAACAGGAACAGGCGGTGGCCAGCAGAGTTCTGGAAACTATGTCTATGCCGCCACTGTCGCCGGCAATGGAACTCTGATCGGCTATAAAGTCAGCGAGACCGGTACGTTCACCGCGCTCGCAAACCTGAACTCTCCTCAGCAACTCCGGACCGATCAACTCACCGCGACACCCGATGGACGTTTCCTGTATAGCATCCAGAATCCCTGCTATCTGGTCACCAACTGCCCGGGAACTGGCACCAACACCTTGTACGTGCAGACGATCGCAGCAGACGGAACTTTGGGTGCCCCGGCGCAAGCCTTGGCCGGAACGGATGTAATCCAGATCATGATCTCGCCCAGCAGCAAATGGGCATTCGTACTCTCCTCTCCGGCTACAAACACCGTGAGCATTCATTCGATCAATGCAGATGGCACTTTGGGAGCGCAAACCGGCAGCGTGCAACTGCCCATGCCGAGTGAGCAGGGTAATCCGTTCTCTACGTTGTCAGGCATTTCCCCTGGCAACACAACTCTTTGGGTGGCGGAAGAAATCGCTTATCGCGGCGGAAGTGTACCCAATCTGATTGCGGTTCAGTACGACGCAAATACAGGAGCAGTGCTGAATACAGTGATCAACGGATTCGCAAACCAGAACGAACTGGAGTCGGTTGCGGTGACAGGAACTATGGTTGTTACGGCTGAAGCTACTCAATGGACATGGATACAGCCGAACACAGTCACAACCTACAACCAGGCCGACATGAACTTGCTGCAACGGTGTTCGGGGACAACCACACCGGCTTGCAATCAGACAATCGCGCTGTTGGCTCATCCCACGCTTTCAGTCGTCTACGGACAGCAGGCCTCCGCGAACGGCGGTCGAGCCATTACTGCTTTCAAAGTCGGCACTGACGGCTCATTGACGACGGTCGGGAATGCTCTGTCCTACGCCGGAGCAGGCAATACATATTGGGCGGTGCATCCGGATGGAACGCGCCTGGTGTTGAGCCGTTCAGATCAGAAGACGATCACCGACGTGGCCATCGACCTGACCACCGGTGCACTCACCGAGTTGGGAAGCACTACGGCTTCAGACAAAACAGGAGCCGTTGTGATCGTAAGGAAGTAAATCTCAGAATGAGGGTGAAGGCCCGGCATCCCGCCGGGCCTCTTTTTGTTTAGAACGCGGATGCGGTCAATTTTACGTCGGCGTGCGCCCACTGGGTCTGGAACTCAGCTTCCGTCTTTTCGGCCTCATCATTCTTTCCCTGCGCGCGTAGGCTCTTGGCGAGTCCGAATAATGCCCATCCATTGTGCCGGTGGGCTTTCAGGTCGTCGCGATAGACCTTTTCTGCGTCGGCAGGGCGTCCGGCATCGAGCAGCACCGCTCCGAGCGCGTGACGCATCGGGATATACCAGTCTTCTGGCTCGTTATAGTGAAGTGAATCTTGCGCGGCGACGGCTTTCTCGAGGGCGCTAACGGCTTCGTCGTAGTGCTTGCCTGTGGCGGCGATCTCGCCCAGCAGCCCGTTCTCCGTGATCGAAACGATTGTCTGGCCGGAATTGAAGCCGATCGCTGCGTCTTTCAGGGCCGGGTCGGCGGCAATCTTTTTGATCTCCGCAAGTTCTTCATCCGCACCCGCCGCATTTCCAGTACGGACCATCGCCAACCCGCGTCCGTAATGCCAGATCGCGTCGGAAACCAGCAGCTTGGAAGAAGGCTTCGGATATTTGAGCAGATCGTCCCACTTCCCGAAGCGAACCATCGCCAGCACGGGGATGGAGGTAAAGATGTTTCCCCACGAGGGCATCTGATCGCCCACTTCCGCGGGAATCTTCTGCGCCATCTTGTTCGCCAAGGCGATCGCTTCAGTGCTGCCGCCTTCCATCGCCGCTGCAAAAGAGCCCATGTGCAGATTGTGAGGATAGTAAGCGACGGGGTAGATGCCCTGTGCACGACACTGCGAGATGTAATCTTCGTCGGCTTTCGCGGCTTTCCGGTTTACTTCTGCTGCATCCTCCCACCGTCCCACGCGTAGATAAATATGCGAAGGCATGTGGACAAGATGACCCGCGCTGGGCGCAAGGGCGCCGAGTTTGTCGGCGGAAGGCTGCCCTCGATCCGGATTGGAAGACGCTTCCACCGCATGGATATAGAAATGATTCGCGCCCGTGTGGTTGGGCCAGCGCTTCATCGTCTGCTCCAGCGTTTTCTGCACCACGAGAATCTCAGGCTTGGGATCGCCGTTGGGCTGGTAATAATCCCAAGGCATGGTTTCCATGACCGCCGAAGCGTAGAGCACCTGCGCATCGGGATCGTTCGGATATCTCTTGGCAAGTTCGCCCATTGCGTCGGCGTAAGTCTTGTCTAGCTCGGCACGATTAGCATTCTTGTCATTGGAGTAGCGCTTCGCCAGCGTCTGAATATAGTCGCGCTCAACCTTGGGTGCTTTTTTCGATTTCGTCAGTGCCGTCTGAATCGCGGCATATGCCTTGTCGGCCCGGTCGGGAGTGATGGGATCGTTGATGTTCGGCGCCAGGGCCAGTGCCTGTCCCCACCACGCCATGGCCAGCTTCGGATCCAGTTGCTGCGCCTGCACAAATGCCCGCTCGGCTTCGAGATGGTTGAAGGCATAAATGAGCGAGAGTCCCTGGTCAAAGAACCTCTGCGCCATCCTGTTCTTCGTCGAGACCGGATGGTGGATGTTGCCAACGCCCTTGAGCAAGGGGGCGCGCGTCATGTCGACCTTCTGGTCAGCCTCGTGCTTGTGCTGGGCAAAAACCGGAAGCATAAAAAGGGAGAGCGCGAGCGTGGTCGCCAGACAAACTTTTCTCATGAGACGTTTTCACCCCGATTGATGGCAAAAACTATACTTCAGAGCTGGCTAAGTGGGGAGAGGGTACGTCCCTTGGACTCGCCCTCCTCCATTGGGAAATTCCCCCTTCCCGCGCGGCCTCAAGCCGG
>DASTGW010000269.1:0-6426 GCA_035718705.1 Terriglobales bacterium
AGTGCTGCAGCTGCCCCATCACGTCCAACGGCATCCTCGAACTGTCGCTCCTGAATGACCTGATGCAGAATCCTCTGACCGGCTTTCCGGCCCCTGATTCTGGCGTCATCAAAGTCGTCTCTGACTACGGCCAGAATTGCGACCCAACCAGTCCTCGGCCCGTTCCACAGTTACTCTCGTGGCAGACTCACACCCAGCAGCCCGTGGCGGGAACCTTCGTCACAACCGAAGACGAATTCCAGTCCTCGTATTTGACCGATGACGAACTCGGCTTCCTCGGCCAGACTTGCGCGTTCGTGCAGTACCTCGGCAGCGGCAAGGGCGTTTGCCAGTGCGGCGCCGCCAGTTAATCCCGTTACCAATCGCAAATGCAAAAGCCTGGAGCTCAGCTCCAGGCTTTTTGATTGAGAAGTTCTTTTTTGGGTGCGGTACGCAAAACTAAATAACTGGGGATCCCTCTTCACTTCGTCCTGGCAGATCGTCCCTCATCCTTCCCGCTCACTATCTTCTTGTCTTCGCAATCTCTGGCGCGCGCTCCGGATGATGCGGCCCCAAGTGATCGCGCACCAGGTTTTCCTTCAGGCAGTCGAAACCTTCTTCGGGTGTATCCACCAGATGGAACAGTTTCGCGTCATCCGGAGCGATCACTCCGGCATCGACGAGCGCCTGGAAGTTGATCACCTTGTTCCAGTAATCGCTGCCATACATCAGCACGGTGATCTTCTTCGCCAGCTTCTCCGTTTGTGCCAGCGTCAGAATTTCGAACAGTTCATCGAACGTTCCAAAGCCGCCCGGAAAAACAATCAACGCCTTGGCCAGGTACGCAAACCACAGCTTGCGCATGAAGAAGTAGTGGAACTCGAAATTCAACTCCGGCGTTATGTACTTATTGGGCATCTGCTCGAACGGTAGCTTGATGTTTAGCCCGACCGTTTTGCCGCCAGCTTCGCTTGCCCCGCGGTTCGCCGCTTCCATGATGCCCGGTCCGCCACCGGTAGTCACCACGAAGCGGTGTCGCTTCCCGCCGATCGCCATGTTCCATTCCGTCAACATGTAAGCCAGTCGACGCGCGTCCTCGTAATACTTCGCCATTTCCACTGCTGCGCGCGCCAGACGAATCTTTTCCTGCTCTTCGATAGGAGCCGGGGTCGCCGAATATGGCTTTTCGAGTAGCTGTAATGCACCCGTCGCATCTTCCTGCGAATGGAACCGCGCCGAACCGAAGAACACCACCGTATCCTGTATGCGTTCGCGCCGGAAGCGTGCCAGTGGCTCCTGGTACTCCGCCATAATGCGCAGGATGCGTCCGTCGGCACTGTTTAGAAATCGGGGATTTTCGTAAGCGAGTGGTGCGCGAAAAGGATCTTGTTGGGTCATCTTCGTTCTTTTTCTCTTTGGATCCTATCTGCTGGGGATTGAAGACAAACTACGCGACGGGGTCATGATAGTGAACGGCTTCCCAAATACCGATCCAGATATCCACTAGACCGATACCGGTGGCGATCCCGCGCACGAAATTGTTCTGCACGAACGCCTTCAGTGCCGGATAGCCTCCAAGAAAACTGTTCTGGTTCCAGACGGTGGTCCACGGCAGGATCGCCAGCAACATTCCCAGTTCTATGCAGAACACCACGAAGATCACCAGCGATAGCCGGTGCAGCCACACCACGCCACGCGGCGCAGGGGTGCGGACAGGTGCGGTCTCGGGTTGTTGCACTGGAATCACTGACTCCGGGATCACGCCCTCGCGCTCCGTGCGGTTGTCGGAAAACTCCATACTACTAGGATTTTACGACTTAAGGGCTTTGATGCGCTCGGCCACGTCTCGGTAGTCAATGTTGGTCCCGTAAACCTCGGTGAAATGCTTCAGCGCTTCGCCACGATTTCCAGCCGCTTCAAACGCATTTGCGAGATCGTAATGCAGCGCGGTGCGGCTGTCTTCGCTGTCCGAAATCTTCAGCGCCTTCTCGTACCACTTAACCGACGCCTCGGGCACGCCTTTCTCCACGAAGCAGTTTGCCAGCCAGGTGTACGCTTGCATCACCTGTGAAAACTGCGCACCGTTGTCGATCGCTTTACATACCTTCTGCAATTCACCGATCGCTTCGTCGAGCAGTCCCATTTCTTTGAACGCCACGCCAAGGTTGTAGTGTGTGTCCGGGTCCTCGCGTTCTTCCGCCGCCTCGCCGACATCTTCCTTGAACTCCTCGAACAGATCGGAGAGCATCGTGTTCGCTTCAGTCGCCGGTGCAACTCCAACCGCGGTTGCCGCCGACGCCGCCATCTCTGGCACCATCGTCGAAACCGCAACTTCCGCCATGATCGGAGCCGGCGCTGCCACCGCCGCACTCGCTACGGCCGCCGCTGCCATTGGCGCGGGCTCCGGCATCGCAATCACCCTCGCCGGACCACCAAAGTCTGCCGGAAGTGCCGACTCCAGGTCCATCACCATGTCCGTCAGGACATCTCGCTCCGGTTCCTTCTCTTCCGCCTCTTCCGCTCCCTTAACAGCAACGGGTTCGATCGTTGCTACCGGGATTTCTTCTTCGGTCTTCTCTTCTCCAGCGGCTTCGACCTCAGCCTCGGTCTCCATCAACTCCACCGGCGTCATTTCCGGCTGAGCAACTTCCTGCACCGGCGCCGGCTGTACTGGCGTTTCGATAGCGAAGCTCGGGGCGCTCGTCTCCACGGCCGACTCCGCCACAGCTGCCTCGAAGTCATACTCAGCGACGGTTCCTTCCTCTTCCGCCTGCGCCAAATCGGCGGTTTCCCCGGCCACCGCTGGCACGGCACCACCGGACTGCGCAGCCTGCAGCCGCGCCTTCATATCCACCAGCTTTGCGTTCGCGGGAGCAGCTCTCTCGCAGCGGCTGATCGCCGACGCCGCTTCCGTCCACATCCCCTGTGCGATATAAAACTCGATCTCTTCCAGCAGATCGGAAACAACGCTCGGATGAACTTCTTCTTCCGGTTCCGCCGCTTTAACGGCAAATTCAGCAGCGCTGGAAGTAGCGGCCGCTGCTGTCTCGACCGGCACCTCCTCGAACGCCGACTCCCACTCCGACGACAGGTCGATCTCGTGCGCTTCGCCTTCACCCGCCGGCATGGCTGGCTCTTCCGCCGGCATCACTGGCATCTCGTGTAACACAGGAGCGGCAACTGGCATTTCTACTGCCGCCGATGCTGCTTGCGGCTGTGGCACACCTGCCTGCTGACGAAGTTGTGCCGCCATCTCGCCATACTTCGCTGCTTCCGCCGCCATGCCCGCTTGCTGATAAACGGTGTTCAGTACATCACAACGCGCTGCCGCATCCGCGAGCCGTTCGACTTTCGAATACACCGACAACAACCGCTGATTGATGCGCACGTCGTTTGGCGCGGTCGCGAGTACCGCTTCCAGCGGCGCAATCGCCTGCTGCGGCTTGTTGTAGGATTCGAACAGTTCCGCATCCGTGAGGACGTTCGATATCTTCTCCATCAGCGCCGCCGGATAATCCGGCACCGGCGGAATCGGCGTATCGACTATCTCCTCCACGAACAGCGCCTGTGACGCCTCTCCGCCTTCCAGCGACTTTGCCGCCGGATCTTCGCCCATGCGTGCCACAACCTGGCGGTAGTTCTGCATGTGCTGCGGATTGCTCGGCTCCAGGTCCGCCAGTTCCTTGTAGAGATCGCGTGCCGGTGCCAGCTTGTTGGCTTTCACGTACGCATGCGCGAGCAGTTCGTTCACTTCCGGAATGCTGGCCGTCGCTCCCGCCCGCTGCAACACACTGCGCAGCTTTTCGAGCGAGCCAACATCTTCTTTCAGATGTCCGGATAATCCTTGTAACGCGAACGTTAGCTCGCCGGTGTCGCCCACCACGAGCCGATCGATGAACTCATCGAATATCTTCAGTGCCTGCTCGGCCTTGCTGCCCGCTACTAGGTACTCCGAGTACACACGGACGCCGCTCAGATCGTTATGTACGGTCGCCATCTTCCGGGCCACGCCTTCCGCGTGTTCCGCATCGTTCCCCAGCAGGTACGCCCGCATCAGCGACTTCAGTCCATCCGGACGCTGATCTATATCCGGCACCTTCTCCAGGCATTGTGCGGCGAGCGTGCCGTTCGACATGTCCAGCGCAATCTTCGCCCGCAACAGCAATGCATCCACGTTGTTGGGCTCGATCTCCAGCACTTTATCGATCGACTGCCCTGCCTGATCAATCGACGAGCGTTCATACAACGCCGTCGCCGACTGCATATAGATGTCGCGCGCCTCTGCCTTCTTGCCTGCCTTCAGGTGAAGATCAGCCAGCTTCGATTGCAGCGAACTGTTGTACGGATCCATTTCCAGCATCTTCTGGAAGATCCGCGTCGCATTCGGAATGTCGTGATTTTTGACGAAGCTGTCGGCGAGGATGAGGTACTGCTGGCGTGCGTCGTTATGAAGACCTTGCTGCGTGTACAACTCGGCCAGTCGCTGCACCACCGAGATCGCTCCCGGGTTCAGCTTGGTCAATTTCTTGTACATCGCGATGGCTTTCACCGTGAAGCCGTCGCTGGCGTAGCTGTCGCCCACTTTGCGGAAGAAGTCTCCCGCCTTTTCCGCCTGTCCTACGCGCGCGTACAGATCGCCGATCGTGTTCAGGACCGTCAGGTCCTTCGGGTCTTTCTCGACAATCTTTTCGTACTCGGAAATCGCGTTGTTCAGCTTGTTCTGTTGAACGTACTTCTCCGCGTTCGCCAGAACCTTCGCCTTATTGAATCCAAAGCCGAGCGCCATTACCAAACCTCGTCTGCAAAAAGTCCGTACACGCCGAATCGCACCGCGATTTACGCCGTGTATGGACTGCTACTCCCCTGGGGCGGTCACAGTATCACATAAGGCACGAGGCCCCACCCAGTGAAACACTGTAGTCATTGGTCGTTAGTCCAAGGTCATCAGGTGTTCACCGCTGACACACCCATTCCACTTGCCACCGTGGCCGCAGCATACCGCTAAGCTACAATCCAGAGCACCCGATTCACCGCCATTTCGGAGGAAGCATTGCTTAAGAAGGCACTACTCCTTACCGCTTTCATCTGTCTTTCTTACTCGTTCGTTTGGTCGCAAGCCACAAAGAAACCGGTCTCCGTCATGCCGGGCGCCGAGGAACGCACCTCGCGCTACCTCGAATCCATCCGCAAACAGCCATCGCAATTGCTGACCTTCCTTCGCGCCATGCCCAAAGGTGGCGACCTGCACAATCACCTCAGCGGCGCCGTCTATACCGAGAGCTACATCAAGTGGGCCGCCGAAGACGGACTGTGCCTCAACCGCCAGACGTTCACCTTCGCTCCCGCTCCCTGCGATCCCGACAAAAGCATCATCGACGCCAAACAGGTGCTCTCCGACCCGACGCTCTACCAGCAGGTCATCAACGCGCAGTCCATGCGCTTCTTTAACGGACCCGAATCCGGCCACGACCACTTCTTCGCCGTCTTCGGCAAATTCGGTGCCGTCTCCCGCTCGCACCAGGGAGACTCGCTCGCCGAAGTCGCCTCCCGCGCCGCCGCACAAAACGTCAGCCTGCTCGCCCTAATCATTGCCGCCGACAACAGCGAGTCCTTGCGCTTCCCCAAGGCCAACAACATCACCTGGACCGACGACCTCGCCGCCATGCAGAAGCAGATGCTCGACCACGGTCTCGACAAGGTCATCGCGAACAGCCGCAAGAACCTCGATCAATGGGAAGCTCGCATGCGCGACGTTCTTCATTGCGGCACTGCGAACGCCGACCCCGGCTGCAATGTGATCATCCGCTATCAATACGAAGTTCATCGCGGACTCGCGCCCGAACAGGTCTTCGCCGAACTGCTCACCGGATTCGCACTCGCCGCCCAGGACTCACGCGTGCTCGACGTCAACCCGGTCATGCCTGAAGACGCCTACGTCGAAATGCACGACTTCGATCTGCACATGCGCATGTTCGACTTCCTGCACCAGCAATATCCCAAGGTGCACCTCAGCCTGCACGCTGGCGAACTCTGGACCGGCCTCGTCCCGCCCGACGGCCTGCGCTTCCACATCCGCGAGTCCATCGAACTCGGCCACGCTGAGCGCATCGGTCATGGCGTCGACGTCATGTTCGAAGACAACGCCATCGGACTACTTAAGGAAATGGCGGCGAAGAAGATCGCCGTCGAGATCAACCTCACCAGCAACGACCTCATCCTCGGCGTGCGCGGCGACAATCATCCGCTGCCCATGTACATGAAGTACGGCGTGCCCACCGTGCTCTCCACCGACGACGAAGGCGTCTCCCGCTCCGACATGACACAGGAGTACTGGCGCGCCATGCGCACCTACAACATCAGCTACTCGCAGTTGAAACAGATGGTCCGCAACAGCATCGAGTACAGCTTTCTGCCCGGCGCAAGCCTCTGGTCCGCGCCCAATAAACG